>JAXDPV010000182.1:0-20853 GCA_034668185.1 Actinomycetota bacterium | reverse complement strand
CCGTCTTATCCCGCTCCGCCAACGTCTTCGTGATCGCCGCCGTCAACGTCGTCTTCCCATGGTCGATATGCCCCATGGTCCCAATATTCAAATGGGGCTTGTCACGCTCGAACTTCTGCTTTGCCATGTGTGGGTGCTCCTCGGAGTGGACTGGTAGCGGCGGTGGGAATCGAACCCACGACACCACGATTATGAGCCGTGTGCTCTAACCAACTGAGCTACGCCGCCAGGGACGGTGTTCGTGCTGCGGGTGTTGCGAGCCCTCTGTGGGAATCGAACCCACGACACCAGCCTTACCATGGCTGTGCTCTACCGACTGAGCTAAGAGGGCGTGTTGCCTGGTTGCCGGGGGGCGATGATACAGGCTCGCCGGGCGCTGGCTCCAAGCTTGTAGGTTGCCCTCTCACGATGGAAGTGCGGCTGGCCACGTCGGACGACGCCGAGCCCATCCGGGCGATCTACAACCGTGAGGTCACGGGCTCGGCGGTGACCTTCGACCTCGTCCCCCGCTCGCTGGCCGACCAGCAGGCGTGGCTGGCTTCCCACGCCGGCGCCCACCCGGCCATCGTGGCCGTCGACGGGCCTGCTTCCTCGGGCCGGGTCGCCGGGTTCGGGTCCCTGTCTGCGTATCGCTCCCGGCCGGCCTACTCGACCACCGTCGAGGACTCGGTCTACGTCCACTCCGACTTTCGTGGCCGGGGCGTGGGCCGGTTGTTGCTCGCCGAGCTCGTCCGCCTGGCCACCGTCCACGGCTTCCACGCCGTCATGGCCCGCATCGTCGGCGGCCACGAGGCCTCGATCTCCCTCCACCGGGCCTGCGGCTTCGAGCTCGTCGGGGTGGAGCGTGAGGTCGGCCGCAAGTTCGGTCGCTGGCTCGACGTCGCGTTGATGCAGCGGCTGCTCTAGTGGGCCGGGGAGGATTCGAACCTCCGAAGGCTGTGCCGGCAGATTTACAGTCTGCTCCCTTTGGCCACTCGGGCACCGACCCTAGGAACGGCCGAGGATAGCGTCTGGGTCATGCCCAGTTTTGACGTGGTGTCCGAGGTGGACATGCAGGAAGTGCGCAACGCCGTCGACCAAGCGCAGCGGGAGGTGGCGACCAGGTTCGACTTCAAGGACACGGGGTCGACCATCGAGCTGACCGGCCAGGAGTTGGCCCTGCACTCGTCGTCGCCCGACCGGATGCGGGCGTTGGTGCAGGTGATCGAGGAGAAGATGGTGCGCCGCCAGGTCAGCCTGAAAGCCCTCGACCATGGCAAGGTCGAGGACGCGGCCAAGGGCGCGGTCCGCCAGACGATCACGCTGAAGGCCGGCATCTCCAGCGACGACGCCAAGAAGCTCAACAAGGCCATCAAAGACATGAACCTCAAGGGCGTCCAGTCCCAGACCCAGGGCGAGCAGGTCCGGGTGACCGGGAAGAAGCGGGACGACCTCCAGGCCGTGATCGCCAACCTCAAGGCCGCCGACTTCGGCATCCCCCTCCAGTTCCAGAACTTCAGGGACTAGGGAACCGAAGGGTTACGCCGCCCACTCCCGCGAGCGCAGACGAGCGATGCGGTCGGCGGTGGAGGGGTGGGTGCGGAAGAAGCTGGCGAACTGGACGTCACGGCCGGTGAGCGGGTTGACGATGTAGGCCTGGGCCTGGGCCGGGTTGACGTCCATGGGGATGCGGCGGGCGCCGAGCTCGAGCTTCTCCAGGGCACGGGCCAGCGGCTCGCCGTCGCCGATCAGGCGAGCGCCGGAACGGTCGGCCTCGAACTCGCGGGAGCGGGAGAGCGCCATCTGCATGAAGCCGGCGGCCACCGGCGTGAGGATGGCCAGGGCCAGCAGGCCGAAGGGGTTGCCACCGCGGTCGCCGTCCCGCCCGCCACCACCGCCACCGAACATCGCTCCGAACATGGCCATCCGGGCCAGCATGGTGATGCTCATGGCGACCGCCGCGGCCACCGAGCCGATGAGGATGTCGCGGTTGCCGACGTGCGAGAGCTCGTGGGCCAGGACGCCCCGCAGCTCGTTCCAGTCGAGGATCTCGAGGATGCCGGCGGTCACGGCCACTGCGGCGTGGGAAGGCGAGCGCCCGGTAGCGAAGGCGTTCGGCTGGAGATCGGGCGTCACGTACAGCCGGGGCATCGGCATGTCCAGGGAAGCGGTCAGCTCCCGCACGATCCGGAAGTACTCGGGCATCGAGGCTTCGTCGGCCGGCACCGCCCGGGCCGCCCGGATGGCGATCTTGTCGGAGAACCAGTACGAGCCACCGACGATCGCCAACCCCAGACCGAGGCCGATGATCATGCCGCCCCGGCCGGCCAACAGCGAGCCGCCGATGACCAGCAGACCGCCGAGGCCGGCCAACAACGTGAACGTCTTGATCGTGTTCTTACTCATCGCACCGGCAATTCTGGCGCGGACACCACGCTAGTTAGCCGCGGGGCAACACCGGCAGCCGGCCGATCACCGACGTGCCCGAACCGACCGACGAGCGGATCTCCAACGACCCGTCCAACGCTTCCAGACGGTCGGCCATGTTCTGCACGCCCGCGCCCCCCGGCGTCGAGGCCACGTCGAACCCGACGCCGTCGTCCTTGACCTCGAACGACAACTCGCCGTCGGCCTCGTGCAGCCGCAGCACCACCGACGTGGCCGAGGCGTACTTCGAGATGTTCTGCAGCGCTTCGAGGACGCAGAAGTAGACCGCCGACTCGGCATCCTGGTCGTACCGGCCGACGTCCCTGGCCTGCACGTCGACCGCCACCGACGCCTTGCGGGCCTGCGAGGCCAGGGCCGACGGCAAGCCCTCGGCCGCCAGCAGCGGCGGGTAGATGCCACGGGCCAGGTCGCGCAGGTTCTCCAGCGCGTCGCCCATCTGCGACTTGAGCTCGCCCAGCATCAAGAGGAAGGGCTCCCCCGCCGGGCCCAGGTCCTCGACGAGACCTTCGGCCAACGAGAGCTGCACCTTCAGGGCGACGAGTTGCTGCTGGGCCCCGTCGTGCAGGTTGCGTTCGAGGCGGCGCCTGGCCTCGTCCTGGGCTGCGATCAACCGCTGGCGCGAAGCCCGCAACTCGGCCAGCCGGGCCAGCAGGTCGGCGGTCAACTGCACGTTGCGCAACACGAGACCGGCCTGGCGACCGAGGTCGGCCACCAGCTTCTCCTCCGTCGGCGTCAGCGATTCGTTGGCCGGCTTGGTCACCGTCAAGGCCCCGAAGAGCTCGCCCTGGTGGCGCACGGCCACTGCGGTCGAGACGCCTTCGATCCACGGGATCTCGAGCCCGTCGATCGCCAGCGGCCTGGGCGGCTCGGCGTCGAACGGCCACGACGCCGCCGGCCGCAGCTCGGACCCGACCTTCAGCCACACGTCGGCCCGCCGCGCCCCCGTCCCCTCGGCGAGGATGCGGGCCATCCGGGCCACGAGCTCGTCGGTCGCCGGCGTCTCGGCCACCCGCTCGGAGAACTCCGACAACACCTCGTACGGCGTCGCCCGCTTGCCGTAGACGAGCCGGTTGGCGAAGCGCTGCACCCGCTCCTTCACCGGTTGGAAGGCCACGGCCACCACGCCGGTGGCGACGATCGAGAGGCCGAGGTTCCCGGTGTTGGTCTGGCCGAACAGCGAGCCGATCCCGACGACCACGCCGACGTACACCGCCGACACGAACCCGGCCAGCACCGAGTACACCAGCGTCCGGCTGATGACCTTGTCGATGTCCCAGAGCCGGTAGCGCAGGATGCCGATGAACAGCGCGATCGGGATGATGCTGAACACGGGCTGGAACACCCGGAAGACGGAGACCGGCAGCACGACCAGGGCCCGGCCCTCGTAGGCGGCGCCGCCGGCGTTGCCCACGGCCACGGTCAAGGCGAACAACCCGACGAGCAGCGCCGGCGTCAGCGCCCAGAACAGCAGCCGAGCCTGCTGGCGTTCGACCGGCGTCGGCGAGCGCCGGTAGCGGTAGGCCTGCGACAGCACGCCCACGAACGGGGTCAGCACGCCGAAGGCGACGATCAACGACACCGTCCGGCTGTCGCCCTGGGCCACGTAGGCCAGCGGGGTGATGGCCCCGATGGCGCCGACGTACAACACCACGAGCGGCAGCGGCCGCCAACGCGGCACCGGACGGCCGTCGGGGAACAGCAGCAGCGCCAGGAGGTAGGCGATGGCGGCCAGCACGTGGAAGGCGTCGTGGCTCGCGGCCTCGAAGGCGCCCGCCGGCAGGATCTCGTAGACCGAGTGGGCCTGGAGGTTGAACACCGCAGCCGTGCCGACCATGGCGATGGCGAGCAGCCGTGCCGTCCGTTCGTTGCGCCGGAGGAAGACGAGGAAGAACGCCAGCGCCAGGTTGAAGACGCTGAAGGCGTAGTCGAGGACGAGCCCGCCGCCCGACTCGGCGTGATGCGAGGCATCGGCCATCCGCTGCGACAACGTCCCGGCCATGCCCGGGTTGAGGGCCCACTCGTGGAGCTGGTCGTGGAGCGAGGACGAGTGGGCGGCGTAGGCCGCGACCGCCCCCATCGTCAGGACGAAGAGCGAGAAGGCGGTGTACCCGACGAAGGCGACGAGGAAGGCGGCGTTGCCCAGCCGCAGCGGCCACGGACGTCTCGTGGCTCCGACGGCCGACTCGTTTGTGAACGCTGGGGCCGGTATATCGAGCTGAGCGTTCACAAACGTCGCCATCGGCGGTGCACGGCCGACACCTGAGGCATTGGCCGCGCTAGGCCTTCACCACGACCTTGCCCACCATCGGCGGATGCAGGACGCAGGCGAAGAGGTAGGTGCCGGGCTTGGTGAAGGTGACGGTGAAGGTGTCGCCGGGCTCGAGGGCGCCGGAGGAATGGAAGCCGCCGCCGCCGTCCCACTTGCCCACGTCGGCGTGCAGCGGGTTGGGCTCCTCGGGGTTCGCGCCCGGCGGCCGCTCGGGTCGATCGGGCACGGTCCACGCCACCGGCTTGAGCGAGCGCGGATCCCAGTGGACGGCGCCCGACTTGGCGACGGTGAAGACCGGGAAGTACTTGGGGACGTTGAAGCTGATCGTGTGGTACGAGGCGGTCTCGGTCCACGTCACCGGCTTCCCGACGGTGGCGTTCACCGTCGCCGGGAAGAACTCGTTGATCGACAAGGCCGAGTGCTGCGGGTCGGCGGCGGCGGGGATCCCGACGAACGGCGGCTTGGCGTCCTTGACCGCCGAGAAGTCGCCCTTCTCGGCCTTGACCACCGCGGCCAGCGGCCCCTTGGCGTCGCGTTCGATCTCCTTGCGGGCCTGGCGGCCGACGGCGTCCTGCGACGGCACCGACGTGCTCTTGGGCACGATCTCGAAGGTGCCGTTCATCTCGGTCCAGTGGTAGTTGCAGAAGAACTTGTACGTGCCGGGCTTGGCGTCGGCCGCGATCGGCAACTCGAAGGTGTTGCCCTTGCTGCCCTGGTACGGGATGAAGCCGCTGTTGTAGAGGACCTGGCTGCCGGTGAACTTCGGCTGCGGCTGGCCGCGGGTCGGGCAGGCGACGCCCTTGAGGATCTGGTCGTCAGCCGTCGAGAACGCCGGGAGGTCGGCGTCGTTGTTGACGTAGCAGGGCTCGGCGCCGGCCGGGTAGATCTCGCCCTGCTGGTCGGTCATGCCCGGGATCCGGGTGAAGGTGTTGACGACCTTGTCGACCGTCTCCTGGGTCTCGCCGCCGGCCAACGCTTCCTCGACCGAGTGGTACTTCTCGAAGATCGGTTGGTACTTGAACAGCTCGTTGACGATGAGGCCGGCGGTGACGCTGTGGGGCTCGCCGCTCCACGACTGCTTGAAGCGCACGGTGTCGCCCTGGCGCACCTTCACCGTCGCGGGATAGAAGCGCAGGAACGAGCCCGCGAACTCGTCGTGCTTGTAGTCGAGGAGCACCGTCCGCTGTTCGCCGGAACCGCTGCTGCTCGACCCGCCACTTCCGCAGGCCCCTGCGAGCAGACCCACGACCGCCATTACCACCGTCATCCGCCTCATAACCGCCGACCTTACCTGTCGAAGTATCCCGAATGGATGTAGACGCAGGGTACGCCTTCGGCCCTGAACATCTCGAGGTTCCTGCGGTCGTCCTCGAAAGCGAGACGGAGGTCGAAGCCGTAGCGCCGGAACTCCTCGACCGTCCACCGCTTGAACTCGCGGGCGGCGGCGTAGTCGCCATGGTCACGCATGACTAGAAGGTCCCATCGGAGGTGGTACCGATCGAGCCATGACACCGTCTCCTCCTGCACCCAGATCGGCCGTCCGGTAAGCAACAGCACCTGCAGGCCGGGGTCGAGCAGCTCGAGGAGGCGCCCGACCTCCTCGATGAGCGGATCGTCGCCGCACGCCTCGAAGAACGCGTCCCAGTCCTTGCGTCGGCCGCCACCCCGCTCGATGAAGTGCTGGCGGCCGGCGGCGTCGGAGAGCACGCCGTCGATGTCGAACACCACCGCCGCTCCCGGTTCGACCGGGCC
Source organism: Actinomycetota bacterium (assembly GCA_034668185.1). Classification (GTDB taxonomy): domain Bacteria; phylum Actinomycetota; class Acidimicrobiia; order Acidimicrobiales; family CADCTF01; genus DATLED01. The sequence continues at coordinate 14,405 of JAXDPV010000182.1, read as the reverse complement.
GTTGCGCCACCGCCAGTTGTCGGGGGTCTCGAAGATCCTCACTCCTCGGTGGGGTTGGTGGCCGCACGGCGTTTGATCTCCTCGACCACCGCGGGGTCGGCCAGGGTGGTGGTATCGCCCAGCACCCGGCCCTCGGCCACGTCGCGCAGGAGGCGGCGCATGATCTTGCCGCTGCGGGTCTTGGGCAGGTCGTCGGTGAAGACGATGGTCTTCGGTCGGGCGATGGCGCCGATCTTGGTCGACACGTGTTGGCGCAGCGCCTGCCCGTGCTCGTCGCTCGGCTCGTTGCCGCCCTTCAGGGTGACGAAGGCGATGATGGCCTGGCCGGTGGTGTCGTCCTTGGCGCCGACGACCGCGGCTTCGGCCACCGTCGGGTGGTCGACGAGCGCGGACTCGACCTCGGTCGTCGAGACGCGATGGCCGGACACGTTCATCACGTCGTCGACGCGGCCGAGCAACCAGAGGTAGCCGTCGTCGTCGAGCTTGGCCCCGTCGCCGGCGAAGTAGCGATCGCCGAAGCGGCTCCAGTAGGTCTCGCGGTAACGCTCGGGGTCGCCGTAGATGCCGCGCAGCATCGCCGGCCACGGCTTGGTGAGGGTGAGGTAGCCGCCGCCGATGTCGACGCGCTTGCCGTTCTCGTCCACGACCTCGGCGCCGATGCCCGGCAGCGGGTGGGTGGCCGAGCCCGGCTTGGTGGTGGTGACGCCGGGCAGGGGCGAGATCATGATGGCGCCCGTCTCCGTCTGCCACCACGTGTCGACGACCGGGCAACGGTTGCCGCCGATGTGCTCGGCGTACCACATCCACGCTTCCGGGTTGATGGGCTCGCCGACGGAACCGAGCAGCCGCAACTTCGACAGGTCGTGCTTGGCCGGGAGCTCCGTGCCCCACTTCATGAACGTCCGGATGGCGGTGGGCGCGGTGTAGAAGATGGTGACGCCGTAGCGCTCGGCGATGTCCCACAACCGGTCCTTGCCCGGCGTGTCGGGCGTGCCTTCGTAGATGACGCTGGTGGCGCCGTTGGCCAGCGGGCCGTAGACGATGTAGCTGTGGCCGGTGACCCAGCCGATGTCGGCGGTACACCAGTAGACGTCGTCTTCGGGGTGGAGGTCGAAGACGTACTTGTGGGTGAAGGCGACCTGGGTGAGGTAGCCGCCGGTCGTGTGCATGATGCCCTTGGGCTTGCCCGTCGTGCCCGAGGTGTAGAGCAGGTAGAGGAGGTCTTCGCTCTGCATGTGCTCGGGGACGCAGATCGGGTCGGCCTTCTCGACGAGCTCGTGGTACCAGTGGTCGCGGCCCTCGGTCATGTCGACGTCGCTGTTCGTCCGTTTGACGACGACGACGTGCTCGATGGTGGGCGCTTGCGCGATTGCCTCGTCGGCGTTGGGCTTGAGGAGGCTGGGAGCGCCCCGCCGGTAGCCGCCGTCGGCGGTGACGAGAACCTTGGCCTCGGCGTCGTTGATGCGGTCGCGGAGGGCCTCGGCCGAGAAGCCGCCGAAGACGACCGAGTGGGGCGCACCGATCCTGGTGCAGGCGAGCATGGCCACGATGGCCTCGGGGATCATCGGGAGGTAGATGTTGACCCGGTCGCCCCTTTCGACGCCGAGGTCTTTGAGGACGTTGGCGAATCGCTGGACCTCGTCGAGGAGCTCGGCGTAGGTGATCGTTCGCTTGTCGCCGGGCTCGCCCTCCCAGTGGAACGCGACCTTGGCGCCCTTGCCGTTGGCCACGTGGCGGTCGAGGCAGTTGTACGACACGTTGAGGGTGCCGCCGGTGAACCACTCGGCGAACGGCAGCTTCCACTCGACGGTGGTCTCGAAGTCGTCGAACCAGTCGATCAGGGTGCGGGCCTGGTGGGCCCAGAAGGCTTCGCCGTCGTCGTCGGCCTGCTCGTAGAGCGACCGGTCGTTGACGAGGGCCCGGGCCGCGAACTCCGGCGGCGGCGGGAACGTGCGGTCCTCCAGGTAGTACGCCTCGATCGTCGGCTCGGTCATACGCCGGAGCCTAGGAGTAGACGAGGAGGGGCGTTCCCACGGGCAGGAGGTTGCTGTCCCAGAGGAAGTTGATGGCACCGTTGGAGACCCGGGCGCAGCCGTGGGAGGCGGGCGTGGGCGGGATGTTGGGCGAGCCGTGGATGGCGTAGCCGCCGGTGAAATACTTCGGCCGGAAGAGTTCGCCGAGGTCGGAGACCCGCAGGCCGTTGATCTGGCGGTAGATCGTGAAGTTGCCTTCCGGCGTGTGGGCGATGGCCTTGCCGCCGCCGGCCGTCGAGTACGGGTGCTCGTTGCCGGTCGAGGTGTTGAAGACCTTCACGATGCGGCCGTTGCTCACGAGCATGATGACCTGCTTGGCCTTGTCGAGCTCGGCCACGTAGCCGCTGGTGCTTCTCGGCGTGGGCAGGATTCCGTTCGTCAGCGCCCGTTGGGTGGCGTCGTCGAGGCGGCCGGTTCTCGGAATGCCGGCCGACTTCTCGAGGGCGTAGAGGGCCTGGGTGGTGAGGGCGCCGAACCTTCCGTCGACGGGCACCCAATAGCCGAGGGCGTCGAGCCGTTGCTGGAGCTGGGTGACCGGCGATCCCGTGGCTCCTGGGCTGAGGTCGGCGGGCACGCCGGCGGCGATCCAATAGCCCTTGCCGGTGGGCGTGGTCGCCATTCCGAGGGCGGTGCGGCCGGGGGCGATGGTGCCGGTGGCGCTGCCCTCGAAGCTGGCGTCGCCGAAGGAGAAGACGCCGCCGTCCTGGTCGAGGAGGCGGTAGCCCTGGCCCGTGGGCGTGCCGTTGATGGCGACGACCTGTTCCCTCCCCGGCGCGTTGCCGAGGTAGGGCGCGTTGCCGTAGGCGTAGACGGCGCCGTCGGCGGCGACCAGCCAATAGCCGCCGCCGTCGGGCGTGGCCGCCATGCCGGTGATCGGCTTGACCAACCGTTCGGTGGCGGCGCTCCCCTGGTAGGCAGCGTCGCCGAAGCTGAACATCCCGCCGTCGGCGGCCACCAGCCAATAGCCGTTGCCGCTCGCCGTCGCCGCCATGCCCACGACCGGGCTGCGGAGCTTGGTCCCGCCCATGCTGCCGAGGTAGGGCGCGTCGCCGAAGGCGAAGATGCCGCCGTCGGACGCCACCATCCAATAGCCGTTACCCGTCTTGGTGGCGGCGATGCCGACGATCGGCTGGTTGAGCTTGATGTTGCCGGTCGAGCCCTGGAAGGCGGCCGTGCCGAAGGCGAAGATCCCGCCGTCCTTGGCCACCAGCCAGTACCCCGTGCCCGCCCTGTTGGCGGCGATGCCGACGATCGGCTGGGTGAGGTTCGTCCCGCTCGTCGACCCTTGGAAGGTGGCGTCGCCGAACGTGAGGACCGTGTCGTCGCCAACCGCGCCCGCCGGCGGGACCCCCGCGCACACGACCACCAACACCACCAGGACCGCAATCCGCCGGAGCACGGCGGGCACGCTACTCCGTCCCGTTTTGGGTCCCGTAACTCACGCTGGGGCGTGAGATGTGGGACCCAAAACCCATTGGAGGACACGGAAGGCGCCGAGGCCGGTGGGGTCGGAGAGGGCGGCGGCTTCGGTGGTGCGGCTGCGGGCCTTGAGGGCGGCGAGGTCGGGGGCGGCGGCGGAGGCGAGCCAGTGGGATCGGGCGGCGGCGACCAGGGCGGACATGCCGTTGGCCTCGAGGAACTCCGCCTGCGACCTGTCCAGGGTCGGGGGAGGGAGCTGGTCGATGCAGACCTCGCAGGTGATGTCCTGGGTGCCGGGCCGGTCGAGGGGGTCGCCGCCGGGGCCGCCGGACCGATAGGTGCGGAGCCATTCGGCTTGGGGGCGGGCAGCCAGGTCGGCGGTGGTGGAGGCGTAGTCGACGACCACGACCCGGCCGCGGGACAACACCCGCATGGCCGAGCGGAGCCACTCACCAGCCCGGTCCTGCAACGGGATGCGGGCGCCGATGGTGGCGTCTGGCGCGAGGCGGGACGCGAGCACGGCGACGTCGTCGGGCGCCGGCACCAGCACCTCGACCAAGGCACCGTCCTCCTCCCCGACCCGCACCTCGCACCAACCCTCGGCGGTGCGCTTCACCAACGAGAAGGGCAGGTTGTCCAAGAGCTCGTTGGCCAGGACCACGCCGACCAACGGGCCCGCGGGCAGGTCGGAGAGCGAGGCCACCAGCGGGCCCCGGCCGGGCACGACCTGCAGATCGTCGTCCTCGTCGTCGCGAGCCGCGCTCATCGGGCCCAACACCAACGCCGGCGGCTCGACGGCAAGCAACGAGGGCTGGCGCTCACGCAAGGCATCGGAACGCTCGACCAGCAGGTACCGCAGGGCCCCGGAACACTCGGGGGAAGCATCCAGCACCGCCTTGGCCAACGTGCCCGCGCCGGCCGCGGCCTCGACGACGAAGAAGGGGTCGGGCGCCCCGAGCGACTCCCACCACCCGTCCAGGGCCTGGGCCAGCACGGCACCGAACAGCGGCCCCAGCTCGGGGCTGGTCAGGAAGTCGCCCGACCGCCCGGCCGAGCCGACCCCGGACGAATAGAACCCCGTCGAAGGCCCGTACAACGAAAGGTCGACGTACTCGTCGAAGCCGATCGGCCCGAGCCGATGGATGCGCTCGCGAACGGCGGCGAACCCCGGTTCTACCGGAGCAGCGATGCCACGTCTCCGAGGTTGCCGAAGAGGTTCGGCGCCACGCCGACCACCAACGTCACCATCACCGTCAAGGCCAACGCCGTGCCCAGCGCGGCCGGCACCCGGATGGGCGTGCGGTCGCCGTCGGGCACCGGCTTGATCCACATCTCCCTGGCCACGTTGAAGTAGTAGAACGCCGCGATCACCGAGTTCACCGCCGCGATCACGCCGAGCACCAGAGCCGCCGGCGTCCCCGCCTGCAGCACCGAGTTGAAGATGCTCAGCTTGGCGAACCATCCGGCGGCCGGCGGCACGCCCGTCAGCGACGCCAGGAAGATCGTCATGATCACCGTCAGCCCGGGCGCGTATTCGAACAACCCGCCGTAGGAAGAGATCTCGCCCGAGCGGGTCTTGCGGGCCACGGCCAACACCACAGCGAAGGCACCGAGGTTCATGGCCGAATACACGAGGAGGTACACGATCGTCGCCGCCTGGGCCGTGGCCGCGGCCTTCAAGTTCTCGCCGGCGACGGCGAAGGGCACGAGGATGTAGCCGGCCTGGGCCACCGACGAATAGGCCAGCATCCGCACGATGTTCGTCTGACGCAACGCAATCAGGTTGCCCACCGTCATGCTCAGCGCGGCCAGCACCCAGAAGGCCCACTTCCACGCGTCCGACTGGCCGATGAAGCCGACGTAGATGAGCTCCATCAGGGCCACGAACCCGGCCGCCTTCGACGCCACCGAGAGGAAGGCGGTGATCGGCGTGGGCGCACCCTCGTAGGTATCGGGCGCCCAGAAGTGGAAGGGCACGGCCGACACCTTGAACGCGAAGCCCACGATGATGAAGAAGATGCCGAGGGTCACCACCGAGTCGAACTGGCCGGCGCCGACCAGCCCCTCGCGGATGTCGGCCAGCACCGTCGTCCCGGTCGCCCCGAAGATCAGCGACATCCCGTAGAGCATCACGCCCGTGGCCAGGACGCCCAACAGGTAGTACTTCATCGAGGCTTCGTTGCTCTTCAGGTCGCGCTTGCGCCAACCGGCCAAGAGATACGCCGGGATCGACAGCATCTCCAGCGCGATGAAGATGCCGATGAGGTCACGGGCCGACGCCATCACCACCATGCCGAGCAGCGACGACAACAGCAGGAAGTAGTACTCGCCCTTGTGGTAGTCGCCCTCCTCGATGTAGCGGTTCGACATCAAGAGCACGACGTAGCCCGACGCCAGGAACAGCCCCTTGAGGACGAGCGCGAAGTTGTCGGAGACGTAGGCGCCGCCGAACATCGAGCGGACGTCGTCGCCCTGGACCGCCAGGAACACCAGCGGCAGCGCGGCCGCCAGCACGCCGAAGCCGGCGATCGGCGGGATCAGGTACTTCTGGGTCTCGTCGAGGAAGAGGTCGAGCAGCAGCACCAGCACCAGCACCAGCGAGAGGATGATCTCGGGCGCGAGGGCGGCGTAGTCGAGCCGCGGTGCCACGAACTCGCCGACGAGGGCCAGCACGTCAGTGCCCGCCCGCGCCGGTGGCGCTCGAGAACGCCGCCGTCAGGTGCTGCACGGCGTCGTCGGTGACGTTGAACATCAGCCCGGGGAAGATGCCGAAGACCACGATGAGGACGAGCAACGGCGTCCACGCCAACCACTCGGGTCCGTTGACGTCGTGGATGTGGGCCTCGGCGAACTCCTCCTTGGGCAACCCGAAGGCGGTGCGCTGGTACATCCACAACAGGTAGCCGGCGGCGAACACCGTGCCGATGGCGGCCACCACCATGTACGCCCAGTAGAGGTTCTGGTTGAGGCCGTCGGCCACGTGATACGCCGACAGGATCGCCGGGAACTCGCCCCAGAACCCGGCCAAGCCGGGCAGCCCGAGCGAAGCGAAGGCGCAGAACCCGAGGATCCAGCCGAGCAATGGCGCCTGTTTCAGCAGGCCCCCCAACCGGGTGAGGTCGCGGGTGTGGAAGCGCTCGTGGATCGAGCCCGACAAGAAGAACAGCATCCCGGTGATCAACCCGTGGGCGACCATGCCGAACACCGCGGCGTTGATGCCGAAGCTGGTGAGCGTCGAGATGCCGAGCATCACGAAGCCCATGTGGGCGACCGAGGAGAAGGCGATCAACCGTTTCATGTCGCGCTGGGCCAGCGATCCCAGGGCGCCGTAGATGATGCCGATTACCGCCAGCCCGCCGATCCACGGGGCCCAGACCTTGGCCGCCTCGGGCAGGATCGGCAGGGCGATGCGGATGAAGCCGTAGGTGCCGAGCTTCAGCAGGACCGCGGCCAGGATCACCGAGCCGACGGTGGGCGCCTCGGTGTGGGCGTCAGGCAGCCAGGTGTGGAACGGGAACATCGGCACCTTGATGGCGAAGCCCATGAACAGGCCGGCGAAGATCAGCACCTGGGTGCCCTTGGCGATGGTCGGGCCGTGCTCGATCAGCGTCGGGATGTCGAAGGTGTTGCCGCCCCGGAAGAACAGCGCCAGGAAGCTGAGGATCATCAGCGCCGAGCCGAAGAGGGTGTAGAGGAAGAACTTGATCGAGGCGTACTGGCGGTTCTCGCCGCCCCACACGCCGATCATGAAGTACATCGGCAGCAGCACCAGCTCGAAGAAGACGAAGAACAGGATCAGGTCCTCGGCCACGAAGGTGCCGTTCATGCCCGTCTCGAGGATGAGCATCAGCATGAGGAACGCCTTGGGGTTGTGCGGCTCGGGGAAGTGGTGCCACGAGTAGACCACGCACAGCACGGTGATGAGCATCGACAGCAGCAGCAGCGGGAGCGAGATGCCGTCGATGAAGACGTGGTAGCGGCTGTTGATGACGTCGATCCAGCCCCGGTTGACCTCGAACTGGTGGAGCTTGGTGTCGTCGAAGTCGAAGCGGGTGAGGATGCCGGCGCCGACGGCCAGCGTCGCCCCGCTCGTCACCAGGGCCACCAGCTTGTGGGCCTCTTCGTTCGCTCTCGGGATCAACGCCAGCAAGGCGACGCCCACCAGCGGCAGGAACACCGCCAGCGTGAGGGCCCAGTCGTCGAACCAGTTCATTGGATCTTTGCTCCCTTTAGAACAGCACCAGGGCCAGCGCGAAGACGCCGGCGGCACCGAGCATGAGGGCTGCGTACTGCTGCACGCGGCCGGTCTGGATGTGGCGAAGCAGGCTGCCCGACTCTTCCGAGACGACACCGGCGCCGTTCACCGCGCCGTCGACGATCTTCTGGTCGACGACTTCGTACACGAAGCGGGCCAATCCCCGGGCGGCGACGCCGGCGCCGTTGACCACGCCGTCGATCACCTTCTGGTTGATCCAGTAGGCGCCCTGGGCGATGGGCTCGCGGATGCCACGGACGATCACGCCTTCGTAGAGGTCGTCGAGGAAGTACTTGTTCACCAGCAGCCGGTACACCGGCTTGCCCGCGCCCTCGGTCGTGATCGGGAAGCGCAGGCCGCGCCAGTAGTAGGCGTAGGCGGTGGCGATGCCGCCAAGACCAACGATGACCGAGAAGGCGGCGGTGATGGGCACGAACCCGTGGTGGGCCAGGCCGGCGCCGACGCCGGTGGCGTTGCTCGTCCACTCGGTGAACCAGGGCTTCCACGGCGTGTTGACCAGGCCGGCGAGCACGGCCAGCACCGCGAGGATCTGCAGCGGGACGACGATCAGCGGCGGCGACTCGTGGGGGTGGTGGTGGGCCGCCGCGCCCCTCGGCTCGCCGAAGAACGTGAGGTAGATGCAGCGGGTCATGTAGGCCGCGGTCATGAACGCACCGATGAGGCCGACGACGAGGAAGAGCTTGTAGCCGTTCTCGCCCGCGCCCACGAGGATCTCGTCCTTCGACCAGAAGCCCGCGAGGGGCGGCACGCCAGCGAGGGCCAGCGAGGCGACCACGAACGTGCGGAACGTCCACGGCATCTTGTCCTTCAGGCCGCCCATGTCCTCGACCATGTCGAAGGAGTGGTGCGAGCCCGAGTGGCTGACCGAGCCGGCGCCGAGGAAGAGGCAGGCCTTGAAGAAGGCGTGGGTGAAGAGATGGAAGACGGCCGCCGTCCAGGCGCCGACGCCGAGGGCCATCATCATGAAACCGAGCTGGCTGACGGTCGAGTAGGCCAGCACCTTCTTGATGTCGGACTGCACGAAGGCGAGGGCGGCGGCGATGAGGATGGTGACGCCGCCGACGAGCGCGACCGGGTTGAGGCCGCCGCCGCCGATGTCGAAGGCCACCCAGAACACGCCGTAGAGCCGGGCCACGAGGTAGATGCCGGCGACGACCATGGTGGCCGCGTGGATGAGGGCCGAGACCGGCGTCGGGCCGGCCATGGCGTCGGGCAACCACGTGTGCAGCGGGAACTGGGCGCTCTTGCCGATGGCCGCGATCAGCAGGGCGATGGCCCCGGCCAGCAGTACGCCGTGGGCGATGTGGCCGCTGAGGGCGGCGTCGTTGATCGCCTGCATGTTGAACGTCTGGCCGGCGCCGAAGAACAGGATCGACACGCCGACGAGCAGGCCGACGTCGCCCGTCCGGGTGGTGAAGAACGCCTTCATGGCGGCGTTGGAGTTCTTGTTGCCGTCGCGATCCCACCAGTGGCCGATGAGCATGAACGAGCACAGGCCCATCAGCTCCCAACCAAACAAGGCCTGCAAGGTGTTGCTGGCGGTGACGAGCACGAACATGCCGGTGGTGAACAGGCTGAGCGCGGCGTAGTAGTGGGTGAAGCGCTCGTCGTCGTGCATGTAGGCGTGGGAGAACAGGTGGACGAGCAGCGAGATCAGGCTGACGACCAGGCACATGGCGATGGCCAGGCCGTCGGCGGTGGTGCCGGCCTTGATCTTCACCTGGCCGTTCTCGAACCACGTCACTTCCCTGGTGACGGGTTTCCTGATGGGTTCCGCGTGGTGGGCTCCGGCTTCATGCGCGGCAGCCGCATGTTCCAGCTTCGGTTCGTAGTCCGCGGGCCTCGAAATCCATTGCACCGTTGCGATGGAGGAGAAGAGGAAGGCGAGGCCGAGGGCGGCGATGCCGATGGAGGAGCCCTTGTTCGGCTCGCGCTTGCCGAAGAACAGGATGAGGACGAACGACAGTGCTGTGACGGCCGGGATGAGCCAGATGTTGTCGAGCACGGTCCTGGTCAGCCCTTCATGAGATCGACCTCGGACAGGTCGATCGAGGCGCGGTTGCGGTAGATGAGCAGGACGATGGCCAGGCCGATGCCGACCTCGGCGGCGGCCACGGCGATCACGAACAGGGCGAAGACCTGGCCGATGATGGCCGCCTCCACGCCCCGGTAGACGCCGAGGGCCACCAGGTTGATGTTGACCGAGTTCAGGATCAGCTCGATCGACATGAGCACGAGCACGGCGTTCTTGCGGGCGAGGACGCCGTAGACGCCGACGCAGAAGAGGAAGGCGGCGAGGAGGAGGAACTGCATCAGGTACACGGCGCCGTCAGTCCTTTCTCGCGATCACGACCGCGCCCACCAGGGCGGCCAGCAGCAGGATGGAGACGACCTCGAACGGGATCACGTACTGCTGGAAGATCGACGTGCCCACGTCGGCGGTGCGGCCCACGTTGGTGACGTCGAGCTTGATGTCCTTGAAGCCGGTGTTGAGGATGGCCCCGAGGACGCCGAACAGGAAGAGGGCGACGATGGCCCCGATCCAGCGCTGGTCGTTGTCGAGGTCGGAGAGCTTCCCGATCTTGGCCCGGGTCAGCATGATGCCGAAGAGGAACAGCACGACGATGGCGCCGATGTAGACGAGGATCTGCACGATGGCCAGGAACTCGGCGGCCAGCAGCACGAAGATGCCGGCCACGCCGGCGAGGACGAGCACCAGGTACAGGGCGGCGTGGACCACGTTCTTGGTGGTGACGACCCGGATGGCCGACACCGCCATCACGAGCGCGAGCACGCCGAAGGTGATGTTTTGAGCGACCACGGTTACGCGTTCTTCGCTTTGGCTGCGGCCGGGCTGGCGTACTTCTTGACCTTGACCTCGGAGCCGACCTCGTAGGCCGGGGGCTCGGGCACGGTGTCCATCCACTCGCCGAGGCGCTGCTTGTCGTGGAGCATCTCGGCGATGCTGAACTCGGAGTACTCGAACTCGGGGCTCCAGAACAGCGCGTCGAACGGACAGACCTCGACGCAGATCCCGCAGTACATGCAGAGGCTGTAGTCGATGTCGAAGCGGTCGAGGATGTTGACCGTACGGGGCTTGCCGCCCTCGCGCCGGGGCGGCGCCTTGTCGTTGTGGCCCTCGATGTAGATGCACCAGTCGGGGCACTCGCGGGCGCACAACATGCAGACCGTGCAGTTCTCCTCGAGGAGGGCGATGACGCCGCGGGCCCGGGGCGTGGGCGACTCCTTGACGTGGGGGTACTGGACGGTGACGGCCGGTCGGAACAGCGTCCCGAGGGTCACGCCGAGGCCCTTGATCAGGCCGGGGAGTTGGAGCTTCTTCGGGGCGGGCATCGCTACAGGGCCACCTTCAGGATGGCGGTCACGGTGATGTTGACAAGTGAGATCGGGATGAGCCATTTCCACGCGAACGTCTGGAGCTGGTCCTCGCGCAGCCGAGGGTAGGTGAACCGGAACCAGAAGATGAGGAAGGCGACGAGCATGATCTTGGCGCCGAGGACGGCGGGGCCGACGATGTTGGCGGTGAGGCCGTCGCCGATGCCGGGCACGTACCAGCCGCCGAGGAACAGCGTGGCCGCGATGGCGGCCAGGCCGAAGGCGGTGGCGGGCTCGGCGATGCCGAAGAACAACAGGAAGCGGAAGCCCGAGTACTCGGTCATGTAGCCGGACACCAGCTCGGACTCGGCCACCGGCATGTCGAAGGGCGCCTGGGTGAGCTCGGCCTGGGCGGCGACGAGGAAGATCAGGAAGCCCACGCCCTGCGTGAGCACGAACGGGTTGCCGATGCCGCTGAAGCCGAAGATGCTGCCGTGGGCCTGGGCCTCGACGATGCCGGAGAGGCTCATGGTCTCGGCCTGGATGACGACGCCGACGACGGCCAACACCAGCGGGAGCTCATAGGCGATGAGCTGTCCTGCGGCCCGCAGCGCGCCGAGCAGTGAGTATTTGTTGGCGCTGGCCCAACCGGCCATGAGGATGCCGAGGACGCTGAGGCTGCTGACGGCGAGGGCGTAGAAGATGCCGACGTCGAGGTTGGAGATCACCAGGTCGGGGCCTGCGGGGATCACGGCGTAGATGAGGAAGGTCGAGGCGATGGCCACGACCGGCGCCATCTTGAAGATCCACCGGTCGGCGCCGTCGGGCATGAGGTCCTCCTTCTGGAGGAACTTCACGCCTTCGGCGATCACCTGGAGGACGCCGTGGGGACCGGCTTCCATCGGGCCCAGGCGGCTCTGCATGTGGGCCATCATCTTGAACAGGAAGACGTAGCCGAGGACCATGGCCCCGACCGGGATCACGGCCAGGATCACGCCCATCTTGATGGCCGTCTCGATGCCGTAGTTCAGCGCCGCGACTTCGTTCATCGGTCGATGTCACCCAGGATGAAGTAGAGGCTGGCGAGGATGGTGATGACGTCGGGGACGTACACGCCCTTGAGGAGCCAGGGCGCGATCGAGATGTTGTTGAAGCTGGGCGTGCGGATCTTGCAGCGGAACGGGCCGCTGGGGCCGCCGTCGCTGACGACGTAGTAGCCCATCTCGCCGAGGGGGTTCTCGGTGCTGATCCAGGCCTCGCCCTTGGGGACCCGGAGGCGGGCCGGCATCTTGGCCATGACCGGGCCCGCGGGGAGGCTGTCGAGGAGTTGCTCGACGATCTTGGTCGCCTCTCTCGTCTCCTGGAGGCGGACCCAGTAGCGGGCGAAGGAGTCGCCGTCGGGGTGGGTCCAGACCTTCCAGTCGGCGTGCTTCCATGCGAGCGGGCTGTCGGCGTCTCTTCTGAGGTCCCAGTCGATGCCGCTGGCCCTGGCGTTGGCGCCGGAGAGGCCGTAGTCGAGGGCGATCTGTCTCGGGATGACGCCGATGCCCCGGCAGCGGGTGGCGAAGATCTCGTTGCCGAGGAGGAGGGTCTCCATCTCGTCGCAGAAATCTCGGATGCCCTGCATCGCCTGCTTGCACTCGTCGACCCAACCCTTGGGCAGGTCGTCCTTGAGGCCGCCGACCCGGTCGTAGTTGGGATGGAAGCGCCCGCCGGTGGCCGACTCGATGAGGTTGAGGACGTACTCGCGGTCGCGGAAGGCATAGAAGACGGGCGTGATGGCGCCGAGCTGGACGCCCATGTCGCCGAGGAACAGGGTGACGTTGGCGATGCGGCCGAGCTCGAAGAGGATCGTTCGTATCCACTGCGCCCGGGGCGGGGCCTCGACCTCGTAGAGCTGCTCGGCGGCGAGGATGAACGGCACCTCGTTGCAGAAGCTGCCCAGCCAGTCGATGCGGTTGACGAGGGTCGTGACCTGCTGGTACTTGCGGACCTCGCACAGCTTCTCGTAGCCCCGGTGCATGTAGCCGGGGATCGGGTCGGCCCACACGACCTGCTCGCCGTCGAGCCGGACGACGATGCGGAGGGTGCCGTGGGTGGCCGGGTGCTGGGGGCCGATGTTGAGGGTCATGCCCTCGGTCTCGAGCTCAAATCGGATGCGGGCGTCGGCGGCCTGGCCGGCGATGTAGGCCTGCTGCTGGTGTTCGGTGATCGTGTTGGCGCTCATGTGGTGGCCGCGGCCTCCTCTTCTTCGTCCTCGCCCTCGCCGGGGACGGGTTCTTTGTCCACCAGTCCCGGCCACGGTTTTACTGCCCTGGCGAGGAGGGGGAAGTCCTTGCGGAGGGGAAAGCCCTCGAACTCCTTGGGGAGGTAGAGGTGCCGGAGGCCGGGGTGGCCGGTGAACTCGAAGCCGAACATCTCCCACGCTTCCCGCTCGTGCCACTCGGCGCCCCGGAAGACGGCGACCACCGACTCGACGGTGGGCTGCTCGTCGTCGTCGAGGTCGGCCTTGACGGTGATGCCGACTTTCCTGTCGACGTCGTAGAGCCGGACGAAGACCTGGAACCTCGAGTCGCCTCCGGTGATGCCGCTCTCTCTCGCCGGCGGGTCGGCGGGGGCGTCGTCGGTGTACACCTGCTCGTAACGGGTGACCGACTCCTGGCTCGGCAGCCAGTCGATGCCGCTGAGGAAGCAGAAGTAGTCGAAGCCGTGGTCTTTCAGGTACTGGATGGTTCGGCGCCAGGCCGGGTTGGCGACCCGGAGCCACATGTCGCCCTTGACCACCTCTTGGCCGAGGACGGCGTCGCCGAGGTCGCCGGTGATCTTGGCCATGAGCGGGTCGCGGACGGGGTCGGGGGTGCGCTCGGGTTCGGGCGCTTCGGGCTCGGACTCGGCGGCTTCGGGCGCTTCGGGTGCCGGCTCGGTGGCTTCGGGCGCTTCGGGCGCGGGCTCGGCGGCGTCGGGCGCGGGGTCGGTCTCGGGGGTATCGCTCACGCGATCTGCCCGCCGCCGACGACGATGGGCTCGCCCCGCCAGCGTTCGGCCGGGTCCTCGTTCTGGATGCGCTCCTGGAGGAGGACGATGCCTTCGAGCAATGCCTCCGGCCGGGGCGGGCAGCCCGGCACGTAGACGTCGACCGGGATGATCTGGTCGACGCCCTTGGTGACCGAGTACGAGTCCCAGTAGGGGCCGCCGCAGTTGGCGCACGAGCCCATCGAGATGACGTACTTCGGGTCGGGCATCTGCTCGTAGAGACGGCGGATGGCGGGGGCCATCTTGTCAGTGACGGTGCCGGAGATCACCACGAGATCGGCCTGCCGGGGGCTCGCGGGGAACGGGAT
>JAXDPV010000181.1:0-6962 GCA_034668185.1 Actinomycetota bacterium | reverse complement strand
GACCTCGATGACGTTGGCGGCCTCGGCCTTGGCCCGGGGCGGCGTGACCGAGAGGAGGGTGATGCCGTCGATGTCGAAGTCGGCTTCGGCCCGCACGACGTCGCCGACTTTGGCCCCCGGGTAGAGGACGTCGTTGCTTACGACGCCCTTCGGTTCGCGGGCGCCGGCGGCGCGCCAAGTCCACGTGCCGTCGTCACGCGCACTGGTGAGCTCGACGTCGATCCTGCGAGACATGACGCATCAACCTACAACGCCCCGCTGAGGGGGTGCTTCCTCATGGCGTCGGCGATCTCCTCGTCGGCGACCTCGGTGTAGATCTGCGTGGTGGCCAGGCTGGCGTGGCCCAATGCCACCTGGAGTTGCCTGAGGCTGAACGCGCCCTCCCGCAGGCCGAGGGTGGCGAAGGTGTGGCGCAGCGCGTGGACCCGTATCTGGGCCTGGCGGGCGCCGAGGCGGCGGAGCAGGCGGTCGACGACGTAGGCCACCGATTCCCGGCTCGACTCGACGGTCGTGCCCACGATTTCTCCGGCCCGATTCTTGACGGGGCGCGGCCTCGACGAGACGACGACGGTGCGGGCTTCGAGGGTGAGCCGGTCGAGCATGGCCTGGCGGGTCGGCAGGTAGAGGGCGAGGGCGTCGGCCACTACGGGCGGTACGCCGAGGCGGCGTTCCTTGTCGCCCTTGCCCCGCACCACGAGCGAGTCGGGCGGCGTGCCCTCGAGCTGGTCGATGCGCAGCGTGGCGATCTCTTCCAAGCGGAGGCCGCAGGCGAGGGCGAGGGCGACGATGAGCGCGTCCCGCTCGGGCCACCTCGAACCCGCGCCCGACTGGTCGAGGGCGGCGGCGGCGGTGGCCTGGGTGAGCGCCCGGGGCAGGTGCTTGCGCTTCTTGGGCGACTCGAGCTTGGCCGCGGGGTCGGCGGGCAGGCGGTCGGTGGCGTAGCACCAGGCGAAGAACGTCCGGATGGCCGCGGTGCGCCGGGCCACGGTCGCGGGCGCCCGTTCCTCCGGGGCCCGGTGGGGGTTGGTGCGGAAGCGGGGGTCGGGTCGGGTGCGGAACTCGGCGATGGCTTCGTCGAGGTCGTCGAAGGTGACGGTGGCGAGGTCGAGGCGGTCGAAGGCGTCGAGGAGTGTGGTCTCGCGCTCGGCCGCTTCCATGCGCTCGAGCCGGGCGCGGTCAGGCGCCAACCCCTTGGCCGCGGCCACCGTCGCCATGGTGTCGTCGAGGTCGATGCGGTAGGCGGCCACCGTCCGGCTCGACCGGCCCGAGTTGGCCAGCCGCTGCAACCACCGCTCCAGGGTCGGGGCATAGTGCGTGTCGGCCGCGGTTGGCATCGGGGCAAGCGTGCCCGACGCCGATCCGCCTCCGGTGGACGGTGCCCGGATCAGGGGGCCGGCGACGACCTGCAGTCCGAGCCATTGACGGCATCGGCGGCCAGGAACACCGGCCACAGGGCAAGGTCGGCCGCGATCCCGACCGGGTCGCCGTAGACCGTTCCTTCCACGTCGCCGGCGTGACGGCTGTCGTGGCAGGCGCTCTCGAGCCGGTGGTAGCCAACGCCGAGAAGCAGCCACGCCAGGGCGGCGGCCGCGAGGACGCCGACCAGCCGTCGCCGGCTCACCCGCCTGTGCATGAGTGGCTTTTCGACGGCGTCGACGAACATCCTGGGTGCCTCGTTTTGGTAGAGTTTCGTTTGTGACGAAACCCGGCGAGGGTGATCGGGGCGGGAAGTGCCGGTGGTGCGGACGGTTGTTGCCGCCCGCGGCCGCGACCGGGCGGCCGAGGCAGTTCTGCCGGCCCGTCTGCCGCCAGCGGGACTTCGAGGCCAGGCAACGGTCGGCGGAGGTCGGCCTCAGCGAAGCCGACCTGGTAATCGCCCGGCGTGAGCTCGACGCGCTGTCGGATCAGCTCTACGTGTTGGAGACGGCCATCGAGGACGTCGAGCGCGACCTGGCGACGTCGCCGACCAAGCAGGACTACGCCGACGCCGTCTTGTGGCTTCTCCAGGCGGCCAAGCCCCTGGTGGCCCGCTCGTGGGCTCTCCCTACAAAAGAATGATTATGTAAGGAGCGAACAATCCGGGCGCCAGGGCAAACGGGTCGGTACGGTGCGTGGCCATGAGCGACTTCCCGCCGCCTCCCCCGCCCCCGCCGCCACCCCCGTCCCAGCCCCCATACGGCGGCCAACCGCCGCAGCAACCCGGCTACGGCCAGCCGTACGGCCAACCCTACGGACAGCCCTACGGCCAGTACCCGGGATACGGCTACCCGCCGGCCGCCCCGGTCGACGTCCTCGGCCGGCCGCTGGCCGAGTGGTGGAAGCGGCTCGTGGCCTACCTGATCGACGGGATCGTGGTCGGCATTCCCGGCATCGTCGTGTTCGGCATCCTGTTCGCCGGCTCGATCAGTCAACTCGAGACGAACCCGAATACCGGCGAGATCACCTCAGGAGGCGGCGGCCTGGTGGGCGCCTACATCCTCGGCTACATCGTGATGTTCGCCATCGCCACCGTCTACTACGGCCTCATGAACGGCAGCGACCGGGGCCAGACCCTGGGCAAGATGGTGCTCAAGATCCAGGTCCGCAACGCCACCGACGGCGGGCCCCTCGGCGTGGGTCGGGCCCTCGGCCGCTACCTGTTCACGATCCCCCTGAGCCTGTTCTCGTGCGGGATCGCCGCCGTCCTCGACGGCCTCTGGCCCTTGTGGGACGCCAAGCGCCAGGCCCTGCACGACAAGGTGGTCCACAGCGTGGTGATCGACGTCCCCTAGGAGGCAGTAGGGGCCGTCCCGGATGGGCCGGGGCCGGCCACGGGCGCACGGTGGAGGACATGACCTCCCCCACTGCCGTCACCGTGCGGTCACTGGCCGACGCCACTCCGGCCGGCCGCGACCGGTACATCGACTTCCTGCGGGCCGCGGCCATCGTGGTCGTCGTCCTCGGCCACTGGCTGATCGCGGTCGTCACCCTCGACGCCGCCGGCGCCCACGCCACCAACGCCTTGGCCACGGTGCCCGCCCTGCAGTGGCTCACGTGGGCGTTCCAGGTGATGCCGCTGTTCTTCGTCGTCGGCGGGTTCGCCAACCGCGCCGCCCTGCAACGGAGCTCGGCCCGCGACTACCGGCGGAGCCGGGTCGCCCGCCTGACGGCGCCGGTCGTGCCGCTGGCCGTCGCCTGGTTGGTGGCCGGCCCGGTGCTCGGCCTCGCCGGCGCCGACCCCCACACGGTCACGTTGGTGACCAAGGTCGTGGGCCAACCGCTGTGGTTCCTCGCCGTGTACCTGGTGGTGTCGGCGGCCGCACCGATCGCCCTCGAAGCCCACCGCCGCTTCGGGGTGAAGGTGCTCGTGGTGCTCGGCGCCGCGGCCGCCCTCGACGACGTGGTGCGGGTGCCCTTCTTGAACTACGCCCTCGTGTTCCTCGCCGTCCACCAGGTGGGCTTCTTCCTCGGCGACGGGTCGCTGTTGCGGTGGAGCCGCCGCAGGTACGCCGCCTTGGCCGCAGCCGGCGCCGTCGCCCTCCTCGTGCTCACCGGTCCCGGCCCGTACCCCCGCAGCATGGTCGGCGTGCCCGGAGAACGGAGCTCGAACATGAGCCCGCCGACGGTCTGCATCCTCGCCCTCACCGCGCTGCAACTCGGTCTGGTGTTGCTGGCCCGGCCGGCGGTGAGCCGCTGGCTGCAACGGCCGCGCCCGTGGCGGGCGGTCATCGCGGTGAACGCACAGATCATGACGATCTTCTTGTGGCACCTCACCGCGCTGGCCATCACGGCCGTGGTGCTGTTGCCGCTCGGCTTCCCGCAAGCCGCCGCCGGCAGCACCGGTTGGTGGCTGACACGCATCCCGTGGATCGGCGCGCTGGTCGCGGTCCTCGGCGTGCTGGTGGTGGTGGCCGGGCGCCGCGAACGCCGGGCCCTCCGCTCCCCCACTCTTGGTCGGGGCAACGTCGTCATGGCCACCGCGGCCATGACGACGCTCGCCCTCCACGGCTTCCGCGGGTGGCCCGCGGTTGCCGCCGTGCTGCTTATGCGGGGATGGTGATCCCCTTGGCGACCTTGTCGCCCAGCGTCTGCTTCTGCGAGTCGACGAACGGCAGGAGCCATCCGAGGCCGCAGACGATGTAGTTGATGAAGTAGCGGGCGAACGCCATGCCGAAGCCGAGGGGCTGGCCGGTCTCGCTGCTGACGGTCTTGATGTTCTGCATCTTCTTGCCGATCGTCTGGCCGGTCGTGCCCTCGGTGTAGGGCAGGTAGATCCAGACGTAGCCGATCTGCACGAGCAGGAACAGCAGCCCGAGGATGCCGGAGATGGCGCCGAGGATGCGGCCGGCGATCGAGAGGCCGATCGGGATCGCGATCAGGTCGATGAGGGCCGCGACCACGCGGGCACCCACGTCGGCCGTCGACGATGCGGCTCCAGCACCGCCGTAACCGCCACCGGGCGGTGGCGGCGGCGGAGGCGGAGGAGGCGGAGGAGGCGGCATATCGCTCATGCCCCGGAACGGTAGCAATGACGGTCCGCCGGCGGGCGGATTCCCCGGCTTCCTCGGTATCATGTCGGGATGGCCGAACTCAAGATCCCCATGCCGCCGACGTTCGCCTCGGTCGAGGAGGAGCGCCAGCACCGCAAGCAGCGACTGGCCGCCGGCTTCCGGCTGTTCTCGCGGTTCGGTTTCGACGAAGGGATCGCCGGCCACATCACCGCCCGCGACCCCGAGCTCGCCGACCACTTCTGGGTCAACCCGTTCGGGATGCACTTCGGCCACATCCGGGCGTCCGACCTCATCCTGGTGAACCACCAGGGCGAGGTCGTGCACGGCGACCGCCCGGTCAACGGCGCCGCCTTCGCCATCCACTCGCAGGTCCACGCGGCCAGGCCCGACGCCGTGGCCGCGGCCCACTCGCACTCGACGTTCGGGAGGGCGTGGTCGACGTTGGGCCGCAAGCTCGACCCGATCACCCAGGACGTGTGCGCCTTCTACGACGACCACGACATCTTCGACGACTACACCGGCGTCGTCCTTGACGTCGAGGAGGGCAAGCGCATCGCCCACGCCCTCGGCGACAACAAGGCCGCCATCCTCCGCAACCACGGGCTGCTCACCGTGGGCCACTCGGTCGACGAGGCCGTGTGGTGGTTCATCACCATGGAGCGTTCCTGCCAGGTCGCCCTGTTGGCCGAGGCCGCGGGCACGCCGGTGATCATCGACCCGGAGATGGCGGCCCTGACCGCCTCGCAGGTCGGCTCGCACTTCGCCGGCTGGTTCAGCTTCCAGCCGTTGTACGAGCGCATCGTGCGCGAGCAGCCCGACCTGCTCGACTGAACTTCTGCCTTTTGGGGCAGCGGCGGGGGTCGTATCGTTCGGTCATGCCTCCCGCGGCGCGCATCGGCGACCCCACCATGTGCCCCATGCAGACGCCGACGCCGGCCGGCCCCGTTCCCCACGTGGGCACGCCGTTGATCGGCGCTCCCCCGATGCCGCCGGTGATGATCGGCGGGATGCCGGCGGCCACGATGGGGTGCCAGTGCATCTGCGCCGGTCCTGCGCCCATCCCGAACCCGTACCCGAAGGGCAGCCTGACCGTACTCATCGGCGGGAAGCCGGCGCTGCGGATGGGCGACATGGGATCGCACCCCGGCAGCCAGATCATGGCCGGGGCGCCGACGGTGATGATCGGCGGTTGACGGCGTTTCTGGCGGGCCGCTAGTGATGGGCCATGGATTGGCCCCTGCGGTTCGGTATCTTCCTCGCCCCGTTCCACCCGCCGTACCGGAACCCGACGCTGGCGTTGGAGCGTGACCTCGAGCTGATCGTCCGCCTGGACGAGCTCGGCTACGACGAGGCGTGGATCGGCGAGCACCACTCGGCCGGCTTCGAGATCATCGCTTCGCCCGAGGTGTTCATCGCCGTCGCTGCCGAGCGCACCCGCAACATCCGCCTGGGCACGGGGGTGAGCTCGCTCCCCTACCACCAGCCGCTGATCCTGGCCGACCGCCTCGTCCTGCTCGACCATCTCACCCGTGGCCGGGTGATGTTGGGGTGCGGGCCCGGGGCGTTGCCGTCCGACGCCTTCATGATGGGCATCGACCCGAACCGCCAGCGGGAGATGATGGAGGAGTCCCTCGAGGCGATCCTGGCGTTGCTCGCCGGCGACGAGCCCGTGACCCGCTCCACCGACTGGTTCACGTTGCGCGACGCCCGGCTGCAACTGCGCCCGTATTCGCATCCTCGCTTCGAGGTGTGCGTGGCCGCGCAGGTGTCGCCGGCCGGGCCCCGTGCCGCCGGGCGTTTCGGGTGCGGGCTTTTGTCGATCGGGGCGACGTCCCGGGGTGGCTTCGACGTGCTCGGGTCGCACTGGTCGGTGATGGAGGAACGGGCCGCCGAGTTTGGCACGACGGTGGATCGCCGTGCGTGGCGGCTGGTTGGGCCGATGCACATCGCCGAGACCGAGGAGCAGGCCCGGCGTGACGTCGAGTACGGGTTGGTCGACTGGATGAACTACTTCACCAAGGTCGCGGCGCTGCCGCTTGCGCCCGACACCGACAAGCCGGAGGAGATGGTCGACGCGCTGAACGCCTCGGGGCTGGCGGTGATCGGTACCCCCGACATGGCCGCGGCGCAGATCCAGCGGTTGATCGACCAGTCCGACGGCGGCTTCGGCTGCTACTTGTTCATGGCCAACGACTGGGCCGACCGCTCGGCCATGCTCCGCTCGTACGAGCTGTTCGCCCGCGACGTCATGCCCCGCTTCCAGGGCTCGACCCCCTCGCTCGTCTCCTCCCGCGACTGGGCCGCCGCGAACCGCCCCCAGTTCATCGGCGCCGCCACCGGGGCCGTCCTCAAGGCCATCACCGACCACCAAGCCGAAAAGGCCGCCGCCCCCACCCCGACCGCCTAACCCGCCGCCCGCCGCCGCCGACCATCGGTCGCTTCTGGTCGCCAAACCCACCCGATCGGGCGCTT
>JAXDPV010000180.1:0-32690 GCA_034668185.1 Actinomycetota bacterium | reverse complement strand
GCAGCGCCTCGCCGTGGTCGCCTTCCGTTTCGATCTGCTGACCACCGACTCCAGCGACCACCCGGTTCACGCCGTTGTCATCGTGGACGGCAAGCGGACCTCCCTTGACGACCGCGACTTCGTCCGGTCGGGCGAGCGGACATACGCTGCGTCGGTTCCAACGGACGCCAAAGACGTCGACCTGGAGGTATCGGCGGGGGGCGTGGCGCAGGTGTTCTCGGTGACGCAGCGACGACGGATTGGTGACCAGCCGGCCGTCCTCTACCGAGACCTGACAGGCCCGGAGGCCACCAACGACCTCAACGTCGAGAGGACCCTGGCTGCCAAGAGTCCCGACGACGGCCGCAAGGGCGCGGTGTCGATCACCCTTCGACAAGCACGGCTCTCCTACTTCTCGCCCGACGAGCCCATCACGAACCCACCCACACCCGACGAGGCGTACCTGATCCTGAACGCCATCGGAGACGGCGTGGAGCCGAGCAGCAAGAGCCCGGAGTGGGGCAACTACTTCTCCGACTTCTCCCCTGTGCCGGCAAGCGCGGTGAAGGCCAAGCTGGCAGACGGCGCCACGGTCGACGCCCAGCACACCGGCGACGGCAAGGGCCTGCTCGGCGGTTCGTACTTCTTCACGGTCCCCGCAGCCACGAGCGGGGCCACCGTAACCGTGACGCCTGGCACCGTCGATGGAGTCGAGTACCGGTCCTTCACCGGCCGCGCGGCCAGGGTGCAGATCGACGGAACGGCCAGCTTCGAGGTGTCCTTTGGCCCGGGCAGCCCGGCCGGGTCGGTGTCCTCCACGACGACAACAACGGCCACATCGGCCTCGGGGCCACCCGTCACGCACACCGGTCGGCAACAGCCAGCCAGCCACCGCAGCAACACCGGCTCGCGTCTCGCCTGGCTCGCCGTCCTCGTCGTCGGTGCGCTTGCGGCCGTGGCCCTCCGGGGGCGATGGCGACAAGTCGCCCGCCGTCCGGCCCTCGAGCGTGACCACCCGCACCCGGTCGCACCCGAGGCGCGCTCGCCTCGTGAACTGCTCGGGCTCGACCCCGCTGGCCGATTGTCCATCACCGGCCCCGGCGCCGAGGGCGTCGTTCGCGCCCTCGTGCTCGACCTGCTCTCCGAGCCGGAGACGGAAGATGCCGAACCCTTCGTCGTGGTGGTCGAGGGTGAGACCGCGAACCTCCTGCCCGTCACCGAAGGCGTACCCGGCCTGGTCGTGGTCGACGACGCGAACGAGGCGATGGGCGAACTCGAAGTTCTCGCGACGCGTCGCTACCGCTTGGCCCACGAAGCGGCCGGAACGTTCGGACTCGATGACGACGAGGAACCCGTCTGGCGCCATGACTACGCGCCCGCGGTGCTTATCGCCCCAGGTCCGCTTGACCCGAGATGGCGGGCCCACCTTGATGCCCTCCTCGCCGGCGCGGCTGGGCGCTACCCGTTGACGGCCGTGACCTACGGTCCGGCCGTCGCTGACGGGGCGATCGCCCTTTACGTTACGGCCGACGGCTACGTCGGCGGCGGCGGCGAAGTCGTACCTCCGCGCCTGGAAGTCGCCTCGGCGGCCGAGGCGGCGACGGGCCTTTCCCTGCTCGTTTCGCTGCCGACACCCGTACCCGCGGCGCCTCCAGCCAGTGAACCAGCCTCGACTACTGACCAGTCGTCGCTGGCCCGAGCAGTCGTCTCGGTTCGCCTTCTCGGCCCCTACAGGATTGAGGTAGGTGGCAAGGAGGTAACGACAGGACTCCGAGCCAAGGCACGCGAACTCCTCGCCTTCCTGGTGGTGCGGCGCCAAGGCGCGACGGGAGAGGTGGCGATCGAGGCGCTGTACCCGGACGTGGACGGCGAACGGGCCGGGAACCGGTTCCGCACCGACCTGGCCAACCTGCGCACGACGCTGCGGGAGGCTCTCGGACTCAGTGCTGATGTGGTCGAGCGCGTCGGCAATCGGTACCGGCTTGACCCCTCCCTTTTCGATGTCGACGTGTGGCGGTTCGACGACGCCCTCGCTCGAACTCGAGGAGCAGGCGAGGCGGAAGCGCGAGCAGCCGGGCTGGAGGCGGCCGAGGCATACGGCGGCGACTTCGCGTCCGGCGAGTATTTCGCGTGGGCCGAGGGGCCGCGCCAGGACCTGCGCGGCGAGGTCGTGAAGGTGCTCACGGCATCAGCCGATGCTCGACGTCGAGCGGGCGAAGTCGACGCTGCGATGCGGCTGATGGAGGAGGCGATACGGCACGACCCGAAGTCGGAGGAGCTGTACCGGTCGTTGATGGAGATGCAACGGGAGGCGGGTCGGCGCGACGCCGTGGCGCAGACCTACCGCCTCCTTGAGCAGCGCCTCAGCGAACTCGGACTGAAACCGAACGACCAAACCCGTCGCCTGCTCGATCCGTAGCCCCCGGTGACCAGTTGCCGAGGCGTCGCGAGTGCCCGGTCCTCGCTTATTCGGTTTACATATGCACACGACACGAGGCCCGCTCGGCCGCACTGTCGAACCTCCACCACTGGCAACAGGACCCGCCCTACCGTCGCCATCGACAACCAAATAGGTGGCCCGGGCGGTGCGCTGAACACCCCCGGGCCTGGCCAGTCCCCGGAATGGAGGAACTGACATGGAGAAGGCTAGGCCCGACGACGTCTCCGGCGAGGTGTCGGCCGTGCTGTCCGAAATCGACGTGACGGCTCTCGTCGCCCACACGCCGCGACTTGGCGCCGACGAGTTGGACGCGCTGCTGGGCGACGATTGGCACATCATCGACGCCCTGGAAAGCGAGGCGCGGAGGTCCACTGTCAGCACGGCGCTCACTCGCGCCATGCTGACAGTGGACGATCAGCTTCGACCGTTGGTAGGCGACGAGGCGTGGGCCTTGTACGTGAGGCGCTGTGAGCTCGGCACCGCCGCCGAGTCGGTAACCGGAACAGAGCAACTTACGCTGGGCCTCGTGCTCGGCGCGGCCTGGCAGCACCGGACGATTCTGACGGCGCTGCACGAGTGGCTGATCGGCGGCCCGCTATCCGACCCCGGCCGATACGCGCCCGTCGACCACCAAGCGGCCATGGCCGCCGCGTACCAGGTCGCCAATCAGGAGCACGAGCGGCTTCTCGAACAGTTGGGCTAGGAGTGGGGCGTTCGGTCGGGCCGTATCAGCGGTCGCCGTTACCACGCCGTAGGACGACATTCGGGGCCGTGAGCACGATCGGTGGGCCGGTGATGATCGGCCAAGCGGTGTTCGTACAATGACAAGCAGCGTCCACTCGGTCTCTGACCTAGGCCGGCGCGTCGGAGCCGGACTTGGACGAGCCGACGGTGCAGGAGCGATACGGGCGGCCAGATCAGCCTGGCGACCGGCCGCTCGTAGCGCACGAAGGTGGACCATATGAACCGTCCGTCGACACTCCTGAACGTGTTGTACGCGTTGAGGAAACCTGAACTGAGTTGGCACACGGTTTCGTCGGGTTTTTGCTCGACGATTCGCCACCCGAGAATGTGGTCGGGCGACGAGCGTGGGCCGAGGCGGAGCCCGAGCACGAGGCGCCAGCCCGCGAGCATGAACCACCGCAACACGGCGGGTGAGCCCTCCCACGCGGCTCGAGCCCACTGCTCGGGCGACCGGCGATCGTCGGCCGCGACGGCGATCTCGTAGGCACAGGCGAAGTCGGCATCACGGGCAGCGTCGTCGAACTGCGTCGTTGGCATGGCGCGTCGCACGCGAGTCGATACCCGTGTCATACCGACACACTGCCTGTTGAGTTTGGTGCTGCGCACCTTGACATGTGACTGAACGGTCACGTATTGTCCCCGCCAGTGGACGAGATCTTCAAGGCCTTGGCCGACCCCACCAGGAGGAGCTTGCTCGACGAGCTGTTCCGCCAGGACGGGCAGACGCTGAGCGCCTTGGAGGCGAGGTTCGACATCACGAGATTCGGCGTGATGAAGCACCTCAAGCAGCTCGAGGAAGCCGGCCTCGTCGTCACGAAACGGCAAGGCCGGGAGAAGTTGCACTTCCTCAACCCGGTGCCGATCCGCCTCGTCCACGACCGCTGGGTATCCAAGTACGCCGAGCCGTGGGCCGCCGGCCTGAGCGGCCTCAAGAACCAACTGGAGAGCACCATGGAAAAGGTCTTCGAGATCTACATCCGCACCACGCCCGAGCGCCTCTGGGAGGCGATCACCAACTCCGAGATCCGGGCCAAATACAACTTCGGCTCCAGCCAGAGGTCCGACTGGACCGAGGGCTCGCACTACGAGATGGGCCACCCGAAGGCCGACACCCTCCTGGGCGAGGGCGAGAACCTCGTCGTCGACCCGCCCCGCAAACTCGTGCAGACCATGGTCGCCCTCTGGAGCGACGAGGCCAAGGCCGAAGGCACGTCCCGGGTGACGTGGGACATCGAGCCCGTCGGCGACGACTCGTGCCGCCTGACCGTCACCCACGACCAGATGCGCGAAGGCGCGTGCGACGAGCTCTACGGCGGCTGGCCGATGATCCTCTCGGGCCTCAAGACGTGGCTCGAGACCGGCGAGCTGCTGACCACGCCGGGTTCGCTGATGTACGGCTGAATTGCCGAATGCCGCGGTAGGTGGCCCGGCGGCAACCTCACGTGACGAAATGGCTAGGGACACCGACGGCGATGTGGGGGACAATGCCATGAAAAGGAAGTTCGGCCGACCGAACCCTCCGGTACGAGCCGTTCGCACCCCAGGAAGACGCGGAGAGGTGCGGCGATGGGCGAAATGGATGACACGGCCGTCGACGCGAGCGGGTTGGTCACGCCCGGACGCAGGTCGGCCGCCGACCGGGACGTGGCCGAACGCACGAAGACCGAGGCCAACTTCCCCGGCCTGTTGGAGGCAGCGCAGGATGCCATCATCACCGTCGACGCCGTCGGCCTGATCCACTTCGTCAACCATCAAGCCGAGGCCCTGTTCGGCTACTCCAGCGGCGAGCTGATCGGTCAGCCCCTCAATACCCTCGTCCCCGATCGAGCCCGGGCGGTCCATCCTGGCAATCGGGCCAGGTACTTCGCCAGCCCGACGGCCCGCCCGATGGCCGCCGGGCTCGAGCCGACAGCCAAGCGCAAGGACGGGACCGAGTTCCCGGTCGACATCTCGCTGTCGTCGTTCGAGACCGAGAACGGCCGCACGATGGTGTCGGCGGCGGTGCGCGACCTCACCGACCGCAAGCACATCGAGGGCGAGCGGGCTGATCTCGAGGCCAGCGTCGTCCAGGCGACCCACGACGAGGAACAGGCGGCCCTCGAGACCCAACTCCACCAGGCGCAACGCCTGGAGAGCATCGGTCAGCTCGCCGGCGGCGTGGCCCACGACTTCAACAACCTGCTCGCGGGGATCATGAACTACGCCGGGCTCGTGGCCGCCAACCTCAAGGTGGAGACGGCCAAGCGCGGGCTGTCGGACGACGCCGGCTTCGTCACCCTGGCCGACGACATCGGCGAGATCACCAAGGTGGCCAAGCGTGCCGCCGCGCTGATCCACCAGCTCCTGATCTTCAGCCGCCGCGAGATCGTGCAACCCGAGGTCCTCGACCTCAATGCGGTCGTGGCCGACATGGAGGAGCTGTTGCGCCGGACCATCGGCGAGAACGTCGAGGACCTGACGACGGTGTTCGCCGCCGACCTCCCCCTCGTGAAGGTCGACCGGGGGCAGATCGAGCAGGTCGTCATGAACCTCGCGGTGAACGCCAGGGACGCGATGCCGGGCGGCGGCGCGCTCGAAGTCGCCACCGCGCCGTTCGAGATCGACGAGCAACTGGCGAGCCGTCACACCATCAGCGCCGGCTCGTACGTCCGCCTGACCGTCTCCGACACGGGGATGGGCATGACCAAGGAGGTGATCGCCCGCTCGTTCGAACCGTTCTTCACCACCAAACCGAAGGGCGAAGGCTCCGGGCTCGGGCTGGCGACGGTCTACGGCATCGTGCGCCAGGCCGGCGGTGCAGTCGCCATCACGTCGGACCTCGGACGAGGCACGACGATCCGGGTCTACCTTCCGGCCACGTCCGAGCCCAGGTCGAGTCCACGGGCCGACCAGCCCGACCTGCACCACTCGGCCAACGGGGAGACGATCCTGCTCGTCGAGGACGAGGAGATCGTGCGCGAGCCCGCGAGGCGGCTGCTCGCCATGAACGGGTACGTCGTGCTGGCCGCGCCCGACGCCGAGGCCGCCCGGGCCGTCGTTCGCGACTACCCAGGGAACATCGACCTGCTCCTGACCGACGTCGTGATGCCGGGGGGCTCGGGCAAGGAGCTCGCGGCCCACGTCACCGAGGTCCGCCCATCGACCCGGGTGCTGTTCATGAGCGGTTATAGCCAGGACGAGATCGTCCACCAAGGCGTGGTCGAGGAGGGCGTGCACCTCCTGACCAAGCCGTTCTCGGCCGACGACCTGTTGCGCAAGGTGCGTGATGTCTTCCACGGCGTCTGAGCCCGTGACGCCCGCGACCAAGGTGCTCCTCGTCGTCGACGACGACGACCTCCGCCAACGCGCCGCCGAGGTACTCCGCGGCGAGGGGTACTCGTGCTTCGAGGCCACTGCCGGCGACCAGGCTCGCCTGGTCCTCGAAGCCGAGCAGGACGTCGCCGCCGTGCTCTGCGACGGCGAGCTGCTCGGTGAGCTCACCGTCGACTTCCCAGACCTCGTCGCCGTGCCGATCCCCCTCGTAGAGCGCGACCTCGTGACCAACCTGGCCGCGGCCTTGGCCAAGCGCGACCTCGAGGCCGTGAAGCGGCACCAGGTGGAGGAGTTGGAGGCGGCGATCGCGCGCACCAGAATCCTTGGCGGCGTGCTCGCCGGTGTGGAGGGCGGGACGGGCACGTTCTCCGAGGCCGACGAAGAGATGATCGAGCGGCTGTCGCGTGCGATCTCCCTCCGCGACGAGGAGACGGGGCGGCACATCCAGCGGATGAGCAGGTACGCCGTCGTCGTCGCCGAAGCCGTGGGCTTCACCCGCATTGGCCTCGACGACCTTCGGCTGGCCACGGCGCTGCACGACGTCGGCAAGATCGGCGTCCCCGACGGGATCCTCCTCAAGCCCGGTTCGCTGTCACCCCACGAGATGCGGGCGATGGAGCGCCACTCGCGGATCGGTTACCAGCTCCTCGCCGGTTCGACCTCGGCGCTGTTGCGGATCGCCGCCGACATCGCGTTGACCCATCACGAATGGTGGGACGGTGGCGGATACCCCCGTGGGCTCCGGGGCGAGGAGATTCCCGAGGAGGCGAGGATCGCGGCGGTGGCCGACGTCTTCGACGCCTTGACGAGCAACCGGGTGTACCGCGCCGCCATGTCGTTCGACGACGCCATCGCCCTCATGCGGGCGTCGCGGGGCCGCCAGTTCGAGCCCCGCCTGCTCGACGGCCTCTTCGGCTCGATGGAGCGGATAGCGATGATCCGAGCGGCCTACCCGGACGTCGAGGACGCGCCGGAGCGCATCCGCATCCTGGTCGTCGACGACCACCAGATCTTCGCCCACAGCCTTGTCCGACTGTTGGAGGGCACGACCCAGATCAAGGTCGTGGGCATTGCGGGAACGGTCGCCGCGGCCGCCGCCGCCGCGGTGGCCTACGTCCCCGACGTCATTCTCATGGACTTCGAGTTGCCCGACGGCCACGGAGCCGCCGCGACCCTGCAGATCAAAGCGCTCACACCGGCGGTCAAGGTGATCATGCTCACCGCCCGAACCGACGACGAAGCCCTCGTCCGCGCCATCGCCGCCGGGTGCTCGGGATTCGTCAGGAAGGAGGATGCGGTCGAGGACCTCCTCAGGGCCATCGTCGCCGCCCACGAGGGCGAGACCGTCATCCCTCCGGTCGACCTGGCGCCGTTGCTGCAGCTACTCCCGCCGACCCGTCGGGGGCTTGGAGCCGATCTCACTCCCCGGGAGCTCGAGGTGCTCGTGCTCAGCGCCGGCGGACTGGTCAACAAGCAGATCGCCCAACGGCTCGGGCTGCGGCTGAACACCGTCCGCAACCACGTGCAGAAGATCCTCTTCAAGCTGCAGGCCCACTCCAAACTCGAGGCGGTGGCCACGGCGGTGCGGGAAGGCGTCATCGACTACCCGGGCGGCGACGGCTCGGGTCAGGTCGCGGGTACGGGTTCCTGACGGGCGGCGCTGGCGCGGGTCTGCTCCCACAGGACCAATGCCGCCGGTTCGAGGGGTCGGCTGAGGAGGTAGCCCTGGATGTGGTCGGCGCCCATCGCCTGGAGGGCGGCCAGCTCTTGGCGAGTCTCCACGCCCTCGGCCACGATGTTGATGTCGATGGCATGGCCGAGGTCGGTGACCAGCCGCACGAGGGCGTTGCCCCGTCGCGCGTTGAGCTGGCTGATGAAGCAGCGATCGATCTTGATGGTGTCGATGGGCAGTTGCTGGAGGTGGGCCAGAGAGGTGTAGCCCGTGCCGAAGTCGTCGATGGCCACGTGGACGCCGAGGGCGCGCACCAGGTCGAGCTCGGAGGCGGCCACCACCAGGTCGGCGAGCAGGACGGTCTCGGTGATCTCGATGGTGAGTCGTGAGGGGTGGACGCCGCTGCGGTCGAGGGCGTCGCCGATGTGGTCGGCCAGCGTGCGGCTGAGCAGGTGCCGGCCGGAGATGTTCACGGCCACCGGAACCCCGGCGAGCTCGGGCACCGCCGACCATTCGACGAGCTGACGGGTCGCCTCGTCGAGGACCCAACGGTCGAGCTCGACGATCAGGGCCGACGCTTCGGCGACGGGGATGAACGAGTCGGGCGGGAGCAGCCCATGACCCGGCCGATCCCAACGGATGAGCGCCTCGACCCCGACGAGCTTCGCCGAGGCGGCGTCGAGCACCGGTTGGTAGTGCAGCCGGAGCCCGCCGCCGGACGGGTCGGCCAGCGCGGTCGTCAGCGCCGACTCGATCTCGGCCCGCTCGACCATCTGGTGCTGCAGGTCGGCGTCGAAGATCTCGATGGCCGACCCGCCGTGGTGCTTGGCCCGGTACATGGCGGCGTCCGCCCTGGCGAGGAGTCGGAGTGGTTCTTCCGGCCCGTCGAGGTTCAAGGCGACGCCGACAGCCGCGCCGATGGTCACGCTGAGCGCGCCGACCGCGATCGGCTCGCCGATCGCTTCGATGACGCGCCGGCCGAGGTCGGTGGCGTCGGCGACATCGGTGATGCCCTCGGCGACGATGACGAACTCGTCGCCCCCGAGCCGGGCCACGAGGTCGCCGCCCCGGAGCGTCGCCTTCACGCGGCTGGCGACCTCGCGCAACACCTCGTCGCCGCCCTCGTGCCCGTGGCGGTCGTTGACGGCCTTGAACTCGTTGAGGTCGACGTACAGGAGTCCGATCGTCGCGCCCGTCCGCTCGGAGCGGTGCATGGCCGCCTCGATGGCCGAGATCGCCGCCGGCCGGTTGTTGATGCCGGTGAGCGAGTCGTGGGTGGCCTGATGGGCCAGGTGGGTCTGGAGCCGGTCCCGCTCGACGATCGAGCCCGAGAGCACGGCGACCGAGCTCTCCAACGAAAGGCCGAGCCGGCCCGGGAGGGGCTGGCTGAGGACGGGATCGTCGAAGTCGCACTGGGCCAGGGCGTTGGCCTTGGCATCGAGGAGCTGGAGGTTGGTCACCAGGTCGGTGAAGACGCGAAAGGCCAACCGCGTCTCCCGTGGCCCGTGCTTGCGGCGGGGGAACGGCACGGCGTCGAGCCGGCCCTCGTTGATCGCCTGGGCGTAGCGGGCCAGGCCCTTGAGCGGCCGGGAGATCGAGCGGGCCAGCCAGAGCGCTACGGCGATCGACGCCACCGCCAGCGCGGCCGCGGCCCCGGCCCAGTCCACGAAGCCGGCTCGCTCCGCCGCGGCGACACGCAGGGCCTCGTCGCGCACGCCGGTGGCCGTGGTCGTCACCAGGTCGTCGACCATCGCGTTCAGGGCGAAGAAGCCACGGAAGGTCTCGGCCACGTAGGTGCTGTCGACTTTGCCTCCCACCTTGGCGAGCGGTTCGCCGAGGAGGGTGGCACCGACGGCGAGTTGGAACTTCTGGACCTCCGGGTCGGCCTCGATTCGCTTCACCGAGGCCACCACGCTGGGAACACCGAGCTCCTTGAGCTCGACGACCGCGGCGGTGTAGCCGGCCCGATGCCCACCCAACCGACCGAGCGCGGCCGCGGCCGTCTGGGCCGTGTCGTCCGGCGCCGGGAACCAGATCGCGCTCAGGTCGAGGACCTGCGGCATGGCGATGTCGACCAGGCCGGTCGTCGCCCGCAACGACTCCAAGGCGGCGAAGAGCCCGGCGTCGCCCACCCGTTCGGCCAGGAGGTCGAGCCCGCGGACGAAGGCGGCTTCGACGTCCACGATGACGAGGTCGAGCCGGTCGTACGCCGCCGCGGCCGTGATGGCAGCGCTGTCGACCTGGTCGTAGAACGCCTGGAGGCTGGCCACGCTGACCGGGCTGGCCGCGCCGAGCGAGGTGATGGCCGCGGCGGCCCTGGCCCTCGCCGGGCCGACCTCGGCTCCGAGGTCGAAGCCGAGGAACGTGCTGGCCGCGTCCCGGGTGACGCCGAGCGGCACGAAACGGGCATCGAAGGCCGCCACCGACTGTTGCGCGTGCAGGGCGTTGTCCAGGGCGACGAGCTCGCTCAGCCGAGCAACCCCATGGGCGACCGCGTCGGCCTCCGTGGCCGCCGAACGGTGCGACCCGACGACCGACAGGGTCAGCGCCAGCATCGCCGTCAACGGGAGCATGACCAGGCTGACCAGTCGTGTGGTGACACCGGTGCATCGAGAGCGACGACTTGTCATGCCTTTGGATCGACGGGTGTCGCCGAATGCTCGATGATGCGTTCGCGCCGGTCAGGCGTATTCGTCCGAGCCCTGGACCCAGAGGAACGACTGGACGTCGATCTGGTCGCGGGGACGGAGGTCGGCGAGGTCGGCCCGCACGGTGCGGCACAACGCCAACAGGCTGGAGTAGGTCGACCACGACGGTCGGGACGAATACGACAAGTCGAAGCCGTAGGCCCCGGCCGCCCGCTTGGTGGCGAGCGGCTTGAGGTAGCAGTGGACACGGGGCCGGGCGATGAAGCCGAAGACGGTGATCACCGGCCACGTGGCCACCCGGGTCTGGCGCCGGGGGAGCGAGGCCACGACCTCGACCCAGCGCTCGAACCGTTCCTCCTCGGAGCCGGGACCCCAGAGCCAGTCGTACAACCCGTCGGCGAACAGCCGCGCACCCTTGTCCGAGCGCACGACCGCATCCCGCAGCGCCATCTTCTCGAACGAGAACAGCAACGCCCGGCTCGACTCGATGCGGACCGCGGTGGCCGCTATCTCGGCGTGGCCGCCGTCGTCGAGCTTGGAACGGAACTCGTCCCTACCGCCCACGAGCGACGCCCACAGCCGGTGGGCCTCCCACTTGTAGTCCCGTTCCCAGGCGAGGTAGGTCTCGTCGTAGAACCCGCCGGGGAAGATCGACAGGAACTTGCGGCGGCAGGCGTTGGGCCCTGACATGCAAGCGTCTGTACCCCAGCGGCTACCCTGCGCCCACCATGGCGACGAAGACCGACACCCTCACGAAGCCGCTCAAGATCGGCGACCGGGTCGTGGCCACCCACGACTTCCGTGGCATCGCCGAGGGCACGACCGGGCGGCTCCGGGTCGTCGACGGCCTGGCCGCCCCCCGCTACTGGGTCCAGTGGGAAAACGACGAGTGGATGGGCAACGTCCACGCCGTCGACGTCGTCCGCCAGTCGGAGTGGGAGGCCTACAAGGTGCGCCGGGCCGAAGAGGCGCTCCGCCCCAAGGTCGAGGTCAAGGCCGAGGCCGCGCCGGCGGCGGCATCCGGCGGTGACGGGGGCGGCGCGGCGGGCGCAGGTCGGGTCCCGGCCCACCTCCTCGAGCGGAGCCAGAAGGCCAGGGCCCGCAAGGCCACAGGCGGGGCCGAAGGCGGCTGAGGCTCGGCGACCGGTGGTGCGTCGGTAGTCTGCCGTCATGACGGACGCCGGTCCCAACGCCAACATCACCGCGCTGGTCGAGGCCATCGACGCCCGGGCCCGCCAGGCCGGCTCCGACGGGGCCGCCACCCTCCTGCGGGGGATGATCGGCTCGGTCTCCGAGGTGCTGGCCTCGATCCAGGATCGACTCGACCGGGTCGAGGACCTGCTCACCGACCGCGACGCCGGGGCCGCGCCCGCCGGCGGCCTGGTCGAGCAGGTGCAGTCCGGGCTGGCCACGTTCAACGCCCGCCTCGGCCGGCTGGAAGAGGCCTTCGTCCAAGCGGTCGAGGACAGCGGCTCCGGCACCGACGCCGTCGTCGACCAACTGCGGCGCACGATCGTCGAAGCCCTCGAACAGCAGCCCCGCCCGGCGACGGCGGCAGCGACCGGTGACAGCGACGGCGGGCGGGCCGAGGCCGTGATCGGCCAAGCCCTCGACGCCGTGGCCGAGCGCCTCGACGGCCTGGAGGCACGGCTGGCGGTGATCGTCAGCAGTCCCGAGCAACTCGAAGAAGCCATGAACCCGGTGCGGGCCCGGCTCACCGGCATCGAACAGCTCATCCGCTCGCGGGGCGACGACCGCGCCGGCGATCCGACCGCCCCGCTGCGGGCCGCGCTGGCACCCATCGGCGAGCGCCTCGACGGCCTCGAGATCGCGGTGCGCAACTCGAGCGACGCCAGCAGCGAACGCATCGCCCGCATCGACACCGCCACCGCGCCCCTGGCCGGGCGCCTTGCAACGACGGAGGAGCGGGTGGCCGCGACCGTCGCCGCCATCGAAGCCGCGGCCCAGGAGGCCAAGTCGGCCGTCGACCCCGAGCTCGTGGCCCGCCTCGAAGCCGCCATCGAACAGCTCTCGCGCGACGAGTCGACGGCCAAGGTCGTGGGCCTGGTCGAGGAGCGCGTCGGCGCCGGCGTGCGGGCGGTGGTCGAACGCTCGGAGGCGACCGGCCGGGCCGTCGACGGGTTGGGCGAGGCCCAGGCCGAACTGCGCCGCCGCATCGACGAGGTGGCCGAGACCCTGCGCTCGGCCAAGGCCTACGACGACGAGCGGGTCGTCGAAGCCGTGCGCCGGGAAGCCGAGCTCCTCACCCAGCGGGTCGCGGCCTTGGCCGTCGGTGTGGAAGCGGCGCGGTCGCTCTTGCAGCAGCACGTCGAAGAGACGGAGAACTCACTCGGCCGGAAGGCGGGCTCGGTCACCCGCCGGCTCGCCGCCGACCTCGGCATCGGTGGTCGCCGGGGCCGGGGCGGGGGTCGCGATCGCCGCCAGCTCGGCCCCGGCGAACACTGAAGCGCTTGGCTCAGTAGACGTCCTCGTCGCGCACGACCTCACGCTGGCGCACGACGCCACGACGGGGCGCGGCGGCCACGACAGGGGTGTCGTCGACGTAGTCGCGCGTCACGGTGCGGCGGTAGCCGCCGAACCCCATCCGGTCCCAGAAGATGAAGGACGTGAGCACGCCGATGGCGCCGACGATCATGAGGATCACGCCCACAGCGTTGAGGTCGATGCCCGAGGTGTGGACGTCGACGGCGAAGGCGAGGATCGCCCCCACTGCGATTAGGAAGATGCTGACGCCGATGCCCATTGCGGTGCTACCTCCGTATCGGTGGTTGGCAACCTCGTTCCCCCGTATCGCCCCCGCTAACCCCCTTCATGGCCGGCGGCCCATGCCCGCAGGTCGTCGGCGGTCATGGTGTTGACGATGCGGTCGACGGGGACGTCGCACTCGGCCGCCCGTGAACAGCCGTAGGGCAGCCAGTCGAGTTGGCCGGGCGCGTGGGCGTCGGTGTCGATGGAGATGCGGCATCCGGTCTCGACCGCCATCCGCAGCAGCCGGCGGGGCGGGTCGAGGCGCTCGGGCCGGCTGTTGATCTCGACCGCCTTGTCGAAGCGTTCGCACGCCGCGAACACGATCTCGGCGTCGAACGTCGACTCCGGCCGGCCCCGCCCGACGACGATGCGCCCGGTGCAATGGCCGAGGATGTCGAGGTCGGGGTTGGCGACGGCCACGACCATGCGCCGCGTCATCGCCCGCTCCTCCATACGCAGCTTGCTGTGCACGCTGCCCACGACGACGTCGAGCCGGCTCAAGGCTTCGTGGCCCATGTCGAGGTTGCCGTCCTCGAGGATGTCGACCTCCATCCCGGTGAGGATGCGGAAGGGCGCGAGCCGTTGGTTGACTTCGGCGACCACGTCGAGCTGGCGCAGCAGGCGGTCGTGGTCGAGGCCGTGGGCCACGGTGAGCCGAGCACTGTGGTCGGTCAGCACGATGTATTCGTGGCCGATGTCGCGCGCCGCCATCGCCATCTCCTCGATCGGACTGCCGCCGTCCGACCAGTTGGAGTGGGTGTGGCAGTCGCCCCGCAGCGCCGCCCTGATGGCCTCGCCCCCCTCGACCAGCGGACCGGCGTGCTCGTCCTCGAGCTTGGCCAGGTAGGCAGGACGTTCGCCGGCCATGGCCTGGAGCACGACCCGCTCGGTCGCCTCGCCGATGCCCGGCAGCTCGCGCAACGTCCCCGACTCGGCCCGGCCGTGGAGCTCGCCCTCGTCGAGGCCGGCGATGGTCGCCGCCGCGCCCCGGAAGGCCTTGACCCGGTAGCTCGGCTCGCGCCCTCGTTCGAGCAGGAAGGCGATCCGCTCCAGGGCCTCGACGGGCGAGAGTGGGGTGGGCGCCATCGCCCCATCTTGGTGGTGTGACCGGTGACCGGTCGACGCCGCCGGGCCACGCGATATATCGTGACCGTGGCGGCACCGGGGAAGGGGACGTGAAGATGGCTCGTTGGGATGGCGCGGAGCTCGATCTGACGATCGGCGACGTCGAACGCTTGGACGTGCAGATCGTGGGTGGCGAGGTCACCGTGAGCGGGGGCGCGGGTCCGGCCCGGGTCGAGGTCGAGGTGCTCCAGGGCCCCGACGCCGAGGTCTCCATCTCCGGCGGGGTGCTGCGGGTCGTGCACGAACCCGAGCGCACGCTCCTCGGCATCGTGCGGGGCAACGTCAAGGCGATCGTCACCGTCGTCGTCCCCGAGGCCACCGCCACCGCGGTGCGCACCGTGAGCGGCGACGCCTTCGTCGCCGGCATCGCCGCGGCCTGCTCGATCACCACCGTCTCGGGCCGGTTGACCGCCACCGGGCTCGACGGCGAGGTCAGGCTGAAGACGGTGTCGGGTGCGATCGAGGTCCAAGGCCTGTCCGGGACCCTCGACACCAACACCGTCTCGGGCGAGGTCGTGGTGGCCGGCGCCGAGCCGTCGTCGGTCGTGTCGCGATCGGTATCGGGCGGGGTGACCCTCGACCTCCGCAACGCCGCCGACGTCAGTTGCACGACGGTGTCGGGCGAGGTCGCGGTGCGCTTGCCGGCCGACGCCGGCGCCGACCTCGACGTGTCGACGGTCAGCGGTTCGCTCGACGTCGCCTTCCCGACCGACGACCTCGAGATCGGCAAGCGGCGCATACGTGGCCGCATCGGTGGCGGCGGGCCGGTGGTGTCGGTGCGCACGACCTCGGGAAACGTGGCCCTGCTGCGGCGCACGTCGGCGGCGGCTCCGGAGCCGGCGCGATGAGCCGGGTCTTCGCCCACGGCGGCCTCCGCCTCTACCTGTTGCTCCTGCTCGACGACGAGCCCCGCCACGGCTACGAGCTCATCCGCCTGCTCGAAGACCGGTTCATGGGGATGTACACGCCGTCGGCGGGCACGATCTACCCGCGGCTGGCGGCGTTGGAGGAGGACGGCCTCGTCGAGCACGAGCTCGTCGACGGGCGCAAGGTCTACCGGTTGACGGCCGCGGGCCAGGCCGAGCTGGAGGACCGCCGCGACGAGATCGGTGCCATCGCCGCCCAGGCCGTGCAATCCGCTCGCGAGCTGGCGCGCGAGATACGCGACGAGGTGCGCTCGAGCGTGCGCGACCTCAGGCGCGAGCTCAAGGACGCGGTGCGCGACGTCCGCCGTGAAGAGCGGCGCGCGTCGAAGGAGGTCGTGCGGGCCGGGCGCGACGTGCTGCGGGCTGAGCGGGTCGACCAGCGGGAAACCGGGCGCGAGATCCGCGATGTCGTGCGCTCGTTGCGGTCCGACCTGGAAGCCTTCGTCACCGACGTAGTGTCCGCGGCCCGCCGCCATCACCTCGACGCCGAGCGTCTCCGGTTGGTGAGCGAGGCCCTCCTCGAAGCGCGGGAAGCCGTGATCGACGTGCTCGACGGGCGCACGCCGCCCAAGCAGGAGCCGGCCGAGGCCGAGGCCGATTAGCTAATCGCCTTCGCCTTTGTGGCCCTTGCCCTTGCCCTTGTAGTTGCCGTTGGTGTTCTCCGCCGGCGGTGCCGTGGGTGGGGGCGCGGCGGTCGTGGGTGGGGTGAAGGCGTTGGCGTCGGCGCCGGGCACGCCCCGCACGATGGCCGCGGCCCGTTCCGCGGCTGCCGGCGTGAGCTCGCCCTTGTCCCGCCACGCCGCCAGCTTGGCCAGTAGGGCCGAAGCCTCGGGCCCGCCCTTGCCCTTCTCCACCAGCGGCGCCAGGTCGCGTAGCCCGTTGGCCGCGGCCGCCGCCGCGGGGCCGTCGTTGTTGGTGAAGCTGGCCGCGATCCCGCGCAGCCCGTCGGCCAGTTGACGGCCGGGTGCGCCGGCCGACGCGCTCGACGTCGGCCGGGAGGCGGCCAAGGCGATGCCGCCGAGGAGGAACAACACGAAGCAGACGGCGGCGGCGACGATGGCGATGGTGCGGGCCCGCTCGGGGTCGGCGAAGGCCTCGGTGGTCGCGACCTTGGCCCGCTCCACCGGGGTCGGCTCGGGCGGCGCCGCCGGCATCACCGTGGTCGCGTCGGGCGCGGCCGCGGCCACGCCGGTGGCCACGATGGTGATGTCGTCGTCGCCGGCCGCGGGTGCGGCCACGCCAAGGGCGGCGGCCATGTCGGCGGCGGTGGCGAAGCGGGCCTCGGGGTCGAGCGCCATGGCCCTCTCGACGGCCTTGGCCACGCGGGGCGGGAGGTCGGGCCGGCGCTCGGCCAGGGGCGTGGGCCGTTCGTGGCGGATGGCGTAGGCGATGGCGACGGGCGTGTTCCCCTCGAAGGGCTTGGCCCCGGCCAACGCTTCGTAGAGGACGACGCCCATGGCGTAGAGGTCGCTCAGGGGCGTGGCCGGCTCGCCCGCCACCCGCTCGGGGGCGACGTAGGCGGGCGTGCCCACGAGCTGGTCGGTGTTGGTGAGGTCGGCGGCCGCGGCCACGTCGAGGCTCTTGGCGATGCCGAAGTCGGCGACCTTGGCGCAACCATCGGCGGCCAGGAGGATGTTGCCCGGCTTGACGTCGCGGTGGACGATGCCGGCGGCGTGGGCCGCGCCCAGGGCGAGGAGCACGTCGCCCGCGACCCGCAGCAGCCATCCCTCGTCGACGCGCCCGGCCTGCATCCGGTCGGCGAGGGTCTCGCCGGGGAGTTGCTCCATCACCAGGTAGGGGACGTCGCCGTCCTCGCCGGTGTCGAAGATGGCCACGACGTTGGGGTGACTCAGGCGGGCCGCGCTGCGGGCCTCGGCCTCGAAGCGGCGGCGGACCTCCGGCACCGCCGCCATCTCCGGCCGCAGCACCTTGACGGCGACGTTGCGGTGGAGGCGCTCGTCGAAGCCCTCGTAGACCTCGGCCATGCCGCCCCGGCCGAGCAGGCGGCCGATGCGATAGCGGCCACCGAGCAACCTGTCGTCGCGGAGGGTCTGCACCCCGGCAGCGTACCCAGGGCCGGCGGCGGCGATGCCTGGCCTGATGCCGTTGGAAACCGGCCGGCCCCGGGTAGCCTCGGAACGCCGTGCGTTTCCTGGGTCGCTATCTCCTCACCTTGTTCGTCGCCGCCGCCGGCCTGGTCGCCGGCCTCGTGCTGCTCGTCCAGCCGGCCAAGGCCATCGCCGGGGCCGGCCGCAGCCGGGCCCTGGTCGCGGCCCTCGAGCTCAACCAGCTCTCCGAACGGTCGGTGGTGTACGACCGCGAGGGCGGCGTGCTGGCGGTGCTCCACGTGGAGGAGAACCGGTCGCCGGTGGTGCTGCGCGACATCCCGCCCCACGTGGTGACCGCGGTGCTCGACGTCGAGGACGACCACTTCTACCAGCACGGCGGCGTCAACCTGCGTTCGATCCTGCGGGCCGCGCTGACGAATGCCGAGGCCGGGGGCGTGAAGCAGGGCGGGTCGACGATCACCCAGCAGCTCGTCAAGCAGTCGTTGCTGACGCCGCAGCGCGACATCGGGCGCAAGGCCAAGGAAGCCGTGCTGGCGGTGCGGCTCGAGCAGCAGATGACCAAGGACGAGATCCTCGAGCGCTACCTCAACACCGTGTACCTCGGGAACGGCGCCTACGGCATCCAGGCCGCGGCCGAGAAGTATTGGGGCATCAGCGCCAAGGACCTGACGGTCGAGCAGGGCGCGCTCCTCGCGGGCTTGATCCGCAACCCCGTGGGCTACGACCCGTTCCGCCGGCCCGAGGTGGCTCGGGGTCGTCGCGACCTGGCCCTCGATCGCATGGTCGTGCGCGGCCACCTCGCCGCCCCCGAGGCCGCCCGGCTGAAGAAGGTCGCGCTGCCCACCACCGCCTTCGACCCGGTCGAGACCAAGGACTCCGACTACTACTTCCTCGAAGAGGTCAAGCAGCGGTTGCTCGACGACCCCCGCCTCGGCGACACCTCCCAGGAGCGGTACAACGCCCTGTTCCGGGGCGGGCTGCGCATCGAGACGACCTACGACCCGCGGCTGCAGGCGCTGGCCAAGGCCAAGGTCGACGAGAAGATCCCCGACACCAAGGGCCGTTTCACCGCGGCGCTGGTGTCGGTCGAGCCGTCGACGGGCGCGGTGCGGGCCATGGTTTCGGGCCGCAAGCAGGAGGCGGCGCGCTACAACCTGGCGACCGGGCGGGGCGGCTCCGGCCGGCAACCGGGTTCGTCGTTCAAGGGCATCGTGTTGCTGGCCGCGTTGGAGCACGGCATCAGCCCGCAGGACTCGATCAACGGTTCGGAGCCGTGCCCGGTGCGGGTGCAGGGCGTCAAGCCCAACCCCTACCTCCCGGACAACTACGAGGGTTCCCGCGGCGGCGTCATGCCCCTCGAGCAGGCCACGGCCAAGTCGCTCAACTGCGCCTACGTCCGGCTGGGGTTGTCGCTCGACGACAATCCCTACAAGTCGATGGACAAGGTGGCCGAGATGGCCCGGCGGATGGGCATCAGCATCCCCGACGACGGCAACTACGGGCCGTCGATCGCGTTGGGTGCCAAGGAGGTGACGCCGCTGGAGATGGCGTCGGCCTACGGCACCATCGCCAACGACGGCGTGCGCCACCAGCCCTACTTCGTCGAGCGGGTGCTCGATCGTTCGGGCAAGGAAGTGTTGCGGGGCAAGGACGACGGCAAGCGGGTGATCGACGCCAACGTGGCCCGCACCGCGACCTCGGTCCTGCGCAAGGTGGTCGAGAGCGGCACCGGCACCAAGGCCCGCCAGCGCGACCGTGTCGTCGCCGGCAAGACCGGGACGTCTCAGGAGTGGCGGGACGCCTGGTTCGTCGGGTACACGCCCCAGTTGGCGACCGCGGTGTGGATGGGCAATCCTCTGTCGCAGGACTCCATGAAGAACGTCGGCGGTATCCGGGTGACGGGCGGTTCGTATCCCGCGGCAACGTGGGGGGCGTACATGGCCGACGCCATGAAGGGCCAGCCGGTGTTGAAGTTCCCCGAGCCCGATCTCAAGGCGTTCGGGAAGCCGACGGGGGTCAAGATGTCGAAGGCGGCGGGGGGCGGGACGCCGAAGGTGAAGCCGTCGGCGACCACGGTGCCGGAGACGGTGGTCGAGCCTTCGCCTTCTCCGTCCGGGGGGACGGGGACCGGATGAGCGCGCTCGACGATCTCCTGGTCGTGCAGGAGCACGACACCGTGATCGACCAGTTGCACCACCGGCGCTCGTCGCTGCCCGAGCGGGCTTCGTTGCGCGAGGTCGAGTCGGCCCGGGTGGCGTTGGCGGCCGAGATGGCCGCGGCCGTGGCCGCCCGTGACGAGGTGGCTACCCGGCAGGCCTCGCTGGAGCGGGACATCGCAACTTCGGAGGCCCGGATCGCCGAGATCGACAAGCGCCTCTACTCGGGTTCCGTGACCGCTTCTCGTGACCTGCAGGCGATGCAGCACGAGATCGACTCGATCAAGCACCGGGTGTCGACGTTGGAGGACTCGGCGTTGGCCGCCATGGAGGAGCGCGAGCCGTTGGACTCGGCGGTCTCGGCGCTGGAGGAGCGGGACGCCTCGTTGGTGGCCCAGGGGGTCGAGTTGGCGGCGGCCATCGTCTCGGCCGAGGAGTCGATCGACTCGGAACTGGCCGGCGAGGTCGCGGCCCGTGCTGCGGCGGCTTCGCTGGTGGACGGCGCGCTGGTGGAGGAGTACGAGAAGTTGCGGTCGCGGCTCGACGGCATCGGCGCGGCCCGGTTGGAGCACGGCACGTGCATGGGATGCCGGATGAAACTGCCGGCGACCGAGCTCGACCGGTTGAAGCGGGAGCCGGCCGACGCCGTCGTGCATTGCGACCAGTGCGGCCGCATCCTCGTGCGCTAGTGGCCTTCTGGTTCGCCGGCCTGGCCTTCGTGCTGGTGTGGGCGGTGTTCAAGGACCCGGCGATCGATTACCGGTTGGTGATGTTGGGTGCGGTGTTGCCCGACGTGGTCGACGGGTCGGTGTGGGGTCGGGCGGGGGTGTTGCACACGCTGGTGGCTTCGGTGGTGTTGCTGGTCGTGGTGATGCTTGCGACCCGGGGGCGCCGGTCGTGGCGGCGGCGGTTGCTGGCCGTGCCCATCGGGACGTTCTGTCACTTGGTGCTGGACGGCATGTGGGCCCGCACGTCGACGTTCTGGTGGCCGTTCTTCGGCTGGCGGCTGTCGGGGTCGGGGTTGCCTTCGTTGTCGCGTCCTGTGTGGTTGGTGGTGGCCCAGGAGTTGGTGGGGTTGGGCGCGCTGGTGTGGTGTTGGCGGCGGTTCAGGCTTGGCTCGGCGTTCCTGCGCACGGGGCGGTTGGGGCGGGAGTTCCGTCCGGTATGACGACGACGTTGGTCCTGGTGCGCCATGGGCAGACGGCGTTGAACGCCGGTGGGCGGTTGCAGGGTCGTCGGGTCGACGAGCCGCTGACCTCGCTTGGGCAGCGGCAGGCTGCGGCCGCGGCTCGCTTTGTCGACCTGTCCCGGGTGACGCGGGTGGTGTCGTCGCCGTTGTTGCGGGCCCGGGAGACGGCGGCGGCGTTCTCTTCGTCTTCTTGTTCGGTTGAGGTCGATCCGCGATGGACCGAGCTCGACTACGGCTCCTACGACGGGTTGCCGTTCGACGCCGTGCCTTCGCCGGTGTGGGCTTCGTGGCGGTCGGACGTGTCGTTCGCGCCGCCGGGGGGCGAGTCGTTGGCGGCGTTGCGGGACCGGGTGTGGTCGGCCTTGGCTTCGTTGTCTGTTGCTGACGACGGTGTGGTCGTGGTGGTGAGCCACGTGTCGCCGATCAAGGCAGCGGTGGCGTGGGCCTTGGGGGTGGGGGTCGAGGTGTCGTGGCGGATGTTCCTTGACGTGGCCTCGATCTGCCGGGTGTCGCTGGGGGAGGGTGGTCCTTCGTTGCTGGCGTACAACGAGCGGCCGGTGGTGGCGGGGTAGTTTCGGCGTTGCCATGAGCTCGACCACGACGGTTCTCTCCGTGCCTGCCATCCACTGCGACAACTGCAAGTCCTCGATCGAGGGGGCGGTGGGCGGGCTCGACGGTGTGGCCGCGGCTTCGGTCTCGGTGGACGAGCGGACGGTGACGGTGTCGTACGACTCAGGCGCCGTCGACCTGGCCGCCATCCGGTCGGCCATCGAGGAGCAGGGCTTCGACGTCGAGGGGTAACCCTCGGTCGGGCTTGGTCGGCCGGTAGCGTGGGCCGGTGGGTACGCGCACCACCAACTTCGGCACGGGCAAACGGGAGAGCCACGACTCGTCGGGCTTTTACGCCCGGTTCGGCGCGCCGGTGCTGACGTCGTCCGACTCGTCGTTGGCGCCGGTGGGGGCGGTCGACTGGTCGGGCTGCGTGTTGGGCGACGCCCGTTCGATGTCGGCGTTGCCCGATGCTTCGGTCGCTCTGGTGGTGAC
This sequence comes from Actinomycetota bacterium, assembly GCA_034668185.1. GTDB lineage: Bacteria > Actinomycetota > Acidimicrobiia > Acidimicrobiales > CADCTF01 > DATLED01. Next base: position 10,617 of record JAXDPV010000180.1, on the reverse strand, counting down.
GTCGCCGCCCTACTTCGCGGGCAAGGCCTACGAGGAGGCGATGGGCGAGGGATCGGTGCCTGCCGACTATGTCTCGTTCCTGGCCATGTTGCGGGACGTGTTCGCCGAGTGCGTTCGTGTGCTCGAGCCGGGTGGGCGGTTGGCGGTCAACGTGGCCAACCTCGGGCGCAAGCCGTACCGGTCGTTGGCGGCCGACGTGATCGGGTTGTTGCAGGACGACCTCGGGTTGTTGTTGCGGGGCGAGGTGGTGTGGGTGAAGGCTTCGGGTGCGTCGGGGTCGTGTGCGTGGGGCTCGTTCCTGAGCCCGTCCAACCCGACGTTGCGTGACGTCTCCGAGCGGGTGGTGATCGCTAGCAAGGGTCGGTTCTCCCGTGCTCTGCCGGCGGCCGAGCGGCGTGCTGCGGGCCGGCCTTCGGTGGCGACTTCTTCTCGTGACGAGTTCTTGGATGCGACGTTGGACGTTTGGCGGATTCCTCCTGAGAGCGCCCGCCGGGTGGGGCATCCGGCTCCGTTTCCCGTCGAGCTGCCCGAGCGGTTGATCCACTTGTATACGTACGAGGGCGACGTGGTGCTTGACCCGTTCTGCGGCTCGGGCTCGACCTTGGTTGCCGCGGCTCGGACGGGGCGGGTCGGTGGCGGGTACGACACCGACGCTTCTTATGTCGACGCCGCCAATGCCCGTGTCGCCGGCCTTTCTGCCTTGCCTGTTTCGGCTCATACCGCCCGGGCCTCGGTCGAGTCCGTTGCCGTCGAGTCGTTGACGTCGGCCGGCTTCACCATCACCGGCTCGGACGTGCGTTTGAAGGGCCTTGGCATCACTGTCGACCTCGTCGCCCGTGACCCCTCGGGGCGCGACTGGTACGTGGATCTTTCCGGCGGCTTCACCGTCACCGCTTCCGGGCTGGTCCGCATGGACGGGGTCTGGCGTTCCCTCGGTCGTGCCGCCCTGCTCCGCGCCCAAGGCCTCGGGCCGGTGCTGTTGTTGACCTCGCACCTCCCCTCCCCGGGCACCGAAGCCGCGTTGGCTCTCGCCGCGGCCGGCCCGCTGTTTGCCGCCGCCTTGGAGGTCGGGGCCGACGACACCGTCGCCCGCCTGGCCGAGCTGGCGGCTTCTCCTTAGTCGCCGGCGTCGGGCGGCATAAGTCCAGGTCAAGAAGTTGTCACACCCCTGGTGCACGATGCCGGTATGAGGTCCTCGATCCACCGCAACCCGAGCACCACCACCGACCGCTTCGCCGACTTCGGAGGCACGCTCGTCGGGGCGTGCGCCCTGCTGTTCCTGTTGTGTTGGTACCTGTCCCACCTGCTGCCGTGAGGGGCCCCCGGCATCAGTGGGCGCAGGGCCCACCTAGCATCCGCCGGCGATGGCCGTGCCCAAGCCGGTGGTCGATGCGACCACCCTGAACACCTTCCTCCGCGACGCATTTCCCGGGGCGCCCCGGGGCTACGGCGTGGAGGAGGTCACCGATCGGGGCGTTCGGTTGCGGGTCCCGATCGGGAGCGAGCATCAACGGCCGGGGGGCACGGTCTCCGGCCCGACGATGATGGGGCTGGCCGACGCCGCGGCCTGGATGGCCACCTTGTCGCGGATCGGCATCGTCCCCCTCGCGGTGACGACGACGTTGACGATCAACTTCGTTGCGAAGCCGGAGTTGATCGACCTCGTCGCCGACGCCGAGCTCCTGCGGCTGGGTGCGCGGTCGTCGCTGACCGAGGTCCGGGTGTACTCGGGCGACGTCGGCGATGGCGTATTGGTCGCGCACGCGACCGTGGGCTACGCCATCCCGGCGTAGCGACAACGACGGGCTAAGCGACCGGGTCGTCGAGCCGGAAGCCGACCTTCAACGTCACCTGGAAGTGCTGGATCTCGCCATCGACGATGTGGCCGCGGATCTCGGTGGCCTCGAACCAGTCGAGGTTGCGGATCGTCTGCGACGCGCGGGCGATGCCGTTGCGGATGGCCTGCTGCACCGAGTCGGGGGACGAGCCCACGATCTCGGTGACGCGGTAGGTGTGGTCGGTCATGGCGTCTTCCCTTTCAGCACGGGGGCGCTACACACATGGGGCGGTCGAGAACGTTTGGTGCCCGCGGTTGGGCTGACACCTCCAACTGGCGCGCGCCTCGACGAGGGCGAGCGAGCCACTGTGGGTCGGCGACGGCGGCCCGACGACGACGAGCGTGCGCCGGGTCCTGATCGAGTCGTCGACCAGGTCGTCGAAGGTGACCGTGACCTCGACGGCGCCGTCGGCGCGGCGGGCGACCGAGGTCGTCGGCGCGGGCTCGTTGTTGGTGGGCTTGCGGTCGGCTTGGGTGAAGGCCGCGGCCAGGGTGTCGGCCGCCGTCGCCCAGCCGGGCCGCTGGTCGGCGACGAACCGGTTGAAGCCGGCCACGTCGATGGTGCCGTCGGCCGCGGGCGCAGCGGGAGGCGTGTCCCACTTGGGCGCGACCTTGCGGGCCCAGAGAAAGACATTGGGGGAGTCGGTCTTCGAGCGGAAGACGCGCTGCTTGGTGGTCGGCGGCTTGACCAGGTACACGCCGGCGCCCGTGCCCGAACCGCAGGCCGGCTTGTTGGGGAGGGCGACCACGGCCTTGCCCTCGGGCGTCCAGCCCGCGGCCAGCGAGTTCGAGGCCTTGGTCCAGTTGACGCCCTGCTCACCGGTGACGGTGCGGGGGGCACCGGTGGCCGGCTCGACGAAGAAGGCGACTGGCACCTCGCACTCGCCCGACCACTGGGCCAGCACCCACTTGCCGTCGGGCGAGGGGAGGGCCGCGGCCCAATGGCCGACGACGTCACGGCCGGCGGCGACCGGCGGGGCCGCGATGAGGAGGTGGGTGCCGCGGCCGTCGCCGGTGTCGATGTCGATGCGGCTGCCGCCGGGGGAGCCGGGCTCGGCCGGCCCGCAACGGGCGACGGTGATGGCCCCGCCGGCCTGGGGGTCGATGCAGTCCTTGGCGAACCCGCCCTTGGCCGGCGAGATGCGCCCGCTGGCCTCGTCGAGCACGACGTTGCCGTGGTCGAGGGCGGCCAGCCACGGCCGGCCGGCGCCGTGGGGATACACCCCGGGCCCGACCTGGGCCCGGGCCAGCACGGTCCCGGCGAGGTCGGTGAGTACGAGTTCCTCGCCGTCGATGACGCCGATGCCGGAGTCGGGGAGGGTGGCCGGGGCCTTGATCGACGCGTGGGCCGCCGGCGGTTCCGGGGCCGGGGCCTCGGTCGTGGTGGTCGTGGCCGCGGCGCCGCCCGACCCGCCCGACGACGAGGTGTCCTCGCCGCCGTGGCCGGCGCGGGAGGCGGCCACCTTGGCGGCGTCACCGTTGGCCGAGGACGAGCCCGCGGGAGAACCGGCGAGGCCGAAGCCGGTGGCGAGGCCCAAGCCGGCCAACGCCAGCGAGCCGAGGACGGCGACGGTGGCGAGCGCGACGCGCGCCCCCGAAGGCGGGTCGGGAAAGGGCTCGACGTCGGGCAAGGCGGCGTCGCTGGGCACGCATTGGCCAGCGTACGGGGTCAGACCTTCAGGAGGAGCTCCCGCGGCCCGCGGATCGTGGAGGTCGGCTTCCACGCGATGTCGTCGTCGGAAGCCAGGGCCAACCCGGGGAAGCGCTGGAACAGCCGGCCGATGGCCTCTTGCCCTTCGAGCCGGGCGAGGGGCGCGCCCAAACACAGATGGATGCCGCCGCCGAACGACAGATGGCGGTTGTCGGCCCGGCCCAGGTCGAGCCGGTCGGGGTCGGCGAAGACCAGCGGGTCCCGGTTGGCCAGGGCTACGAGCACGAGCAACTGCGTGCCCTTGGCGATGTCGGTGCCGGCAAGGGAAACATCGGTGGTCGCGACCCGGGCCGTCATCTGCACCGGCGGGCCGAAGCGCAACAGCTCCTCGACCGCCGAAGGGAGAAGACCGGCCGGGTCGGCCAGCAGGCGAGCGAACTCGTCGGGATGGCGGAGCAGGTTGAGCACGCCACCGGAAATGAGATTCACGGTCGTCTCGTGGCCGGCGCCGAACAAGAGGATGGTGGTGTCGAGGAGTTCGTCGTGCGACAAGCGATCGCCCTCGTCCTCGGCCAGGATGAAGGCCGAGAGCAGATCGTCGCCGAGGTGGGCCCGCCGCTCCTCGACGAGGTCGTGGAAGTACGAGCGCATCGAGCGAATGGCCTCGGCCGCGGGCACGAAGACCGAGATGTCGTCGGCCGGGTCGAGGGCCTTCACCGCGTCGGCGGTCCACGAGCGCAACAACCCATGGTCGGCGGCGGGCACGCCGAGCATGTCGCTGATGACCGTGACCGGCAGCGGGAAGGCCAGGGCCTCGACCAGGTCGCCGCCGCCGTCGGCCTCGAAGCGGTCGAGCAGGTCGTCGACGATGGCGGCGATGCGGGGCCGCATGGCCTCGACCGTCCGGGGCGTGAACGCCTGGCCCACGATCCGCCGCAACCGGGTGTGGTCGGGCGGGTCGGCGAACAGCATCACCCGCTCGAACAGGTCGTGCAGGTCCTTCAACCCCACCGCCTCGGCCATGGCCGTGAACTGCTCGTGGTTGGGCTGGTGGCGGGAGTTCGACGAGAACCGGGTGTCCCGCAGCACGGTGAAGGCGTCGGCGTGGCGGGTGACCACCAGGTCGCCGAAGGTCGTGGGCACGAGGTCGCCCAGGTCCCGGAGGCCGGCGTAGGCGGGGTACGGGTCCGCCTTCACCGCCGGGTCACGCAACAGCGTTTCGAACGAGACGGTCACCGTGTCGGACATGTCCGGATCGTCGTCCCTCTCGCGACATATCGCAAGATGACGAGGGTCACATCACCGGCGACGGCAAGGCGACCGGACGAGCGCCTCAGTCGAGGGGCGAGTCGGTGCGCAGGGCGACCTCGTCGGTCGGCGTGCGGTGGGCGGCCGGAATCTGGCCGAGCTTGCCGGCGTGGAAGTCGTCGACGGCCTGTTGGACCTCGGCCCTGGTGTTCATGACGAACGGTCCCATCCAGGCGATCGGCTCACGAATGGGTTGCCCGCCGAGCACCAGCAGCTCGAGCGACGAGACCGGCCCCTCCTGATGGGGAGCGGCCTCGACCACCACGACCTCGCCGGCGCCGAAGACCGCGAGTTGGCCGAGCGAGAGCGGCCGGCCCTCGGGCCCGACACGGGCGTTGCCGGCGAGCACGTAGGCGAGGGCGTTGAAGTCGGTCGGCCAAGGCAGCACCAGCCGGGCGCCGGGAGCGACGGTGGCGTGGATCATCGTCATCGGCGAGTTGGTCGAGCCAGGCCCCCGCACGTCGCCGAGGTCACCGGCGATGAGGCGCACCAGCGCGCCGCCGTCGTCGCTCGACAACAACGTGACCGCCTTGGCCTCGAGGTCCTGGTACCGCGGGTCGATCCACTTCTGGCGGGCGGGCAGGTTGACCCAGAGCTGCAGGCCGTGGAACAACCCGCCCCGCAACACCACGTCCTCGGGCGGCGTCTCGATGTGGAGGATGCCCTTGCCCGCGGTCATCCACTGGGTGTCGCCGTCGGAGATCACGCCGCCGCCACCGGTCGAGTCCTCGTGGCGCAGGACGCCGTCCATCATGTAGGTGACGGTTTCGAACCCACGGTGCGGGTGCCACGGCGTGCCCTTGGGCTCGCCCGGCGCGTATTCGACCTCGCCGATCTGGTCGAGATGGATGAAGGGGTCGAGGTCGGCCAGGTCGACGCCGGCGAATGCCCGCCGCACCGGGAAGCCCTCGCCCTCGAAGCCCTTGGGCGCGGTCGACACCTGGCGCACCGGCCGCTCGACGGGCGGGCCACCGCCGACGGGCAACGGCGGGGCCGGCACCCGCGGGAGGACAGAGAGATCGTCGACGCTGACCGCGGGCACGGGCCCATCCTGCCCTCCCGCACGCGGGTCCACACCGCGGCCTCGAAGCAGCCGTAGCGTCGCGTGCATGGCCGTACCCCCGCACTCGCACTCGCACGCGGTTGGCTCGCCCGGGCAGGTGACGCCCCGGGTACGCAGGCTCCTCATGATCGCGGTCGTTCCCTTCGTCGTGGCCACTCTTGCCGGCCTGGCCGTGCTCTGGCCGGGCTCGACCAAGGCGACGGCCACGGACGTCGTGGGCCCGCCGCCCGACCTGTCGGACGCCGTGGTCGTCGCCATCCGCCCCGGGAGCTGCGGCGCCGGCGTCGGGAACGAAGCCGCCGGCTGCCTCGACGTGGTGGTCCGCCTCGAATCGGGACCTGAGAAGGGCGGGAAGTCGACCATCGTCTACTCGGGCGGCCCGGGCACGGCCAAGCTCAAGGCCGGCGACCCCATCGTCGTCGGCCGCACCGTCGACCCCGACGGCACCGTGGCCTATTACTTTGCCGACTTCCAACGACGAACGCCGTTGCTGCTGTTGGGCGCGCTCTTCGTCGCCGCCGTCGTCGTCCTCGGGCGAAGAAGAGGAGCGGCCGCGTTGGTGAGCCTGTTGATCAGCCTGGCCATCCTGGTGAAGTTCGTGCTGCCGGCGATCCTCGACGGCAAGAACCCGTTGGCGGTGGCCATCGTCGGCTCGGCCGCGGTGATGTTCGTCGCCCTCTACCTGACCCATGGCGTGAACGCCCGCACCACCACCGCCGTGCTCGGAACGCTCGCGAGCCTGTTGCTGATCGCCATCCTGGCCGCGGTGTTCGTGGCCGTCGGCCGCTTCACCGGGCTGGCCAGCGAGGAGGCCGGCTTCCTCCAGGTCGCCGCCGGCAACGTCAACCTCCACGGCCTGCTGCTCGGCGGGATCATCATCGGCTCGCTCGGCGTGCTCGACGACGTGACCGTGACCCAGGCCTCGGCGGTGTGGCAGCTCCACGACGCCAACCCCGACGCCTCGGCCCGCCGGCTCTACCACTCGGCCCTCGAAATCGGGCGGGACCACATCGCCTCGACGGTCAACACCCTGGTGCTGGCCTACGCCGGCGCGTCGCTCCCGTTGCTCGTGCTGTTCGCGGTGGCCGGCCAGCGCTTCGGCGGCGTCATCACCTCCGAGGTGGTGGCCGAAGAGGTCGTGCGCACGCTGGTCGGCAGCGTGGGCCTGGTGGCGTCGGTGCCGGTGACGACCGCGCTGTCGGCGCTGGTCGTGACCCAGCAGCGCGGGCGCCACCAACCATGAGCGCGGCCGACGACGCCGAGCGCCTGCGCCAGTTGCATCGCGGTCCCGATCTCTTGGTCCTGCCCAACGCATGGGACGCAGCCAGCGCCCGAGCGGTGGAGGCCGCCGGCTTCCCCGTGGTGGCCACGTCGAGTCACGCGGTAGCGGCCGCCCTCGGGTTCGATGACCACAACTCGATGCCGGCCGACGAGGCCTTCGCCGCCGTGGCCCGGGTGGCTCGGGCCGTGGGCGTGCCGGTGACGGCCGACATCGAGGCCGGCTACGGCCTGGCCCCGGCCGAGCTGGTCGAGCGGTTGGTGGCCGCCGGCGCCGTCGGCTGCAACCTGGAGGACACCGACCACGCCACCGGTGGGCTGGTCGACACCGCGCGGCAAGCTGACTTCCTGGCCGCGGTGAGAGACGCCTGCCGCGCCGCCGGTGTCGACATCGTGCTCAACGCGCGGGTCGACGCCACCGCCGACGCCATCGACGACGGCATCGAGCGGGCCCTCGCCTATGTGGCCGCCGGGGCCGATTGCGTCTACCCGATCCGCCTGGCCGACGAGGCCTCGATCGCCCGGTTCGTCTCAGCGGTCGGCGCGCCGGTGAACATCATGGTGTCGCCGTCGGCGCCGCCGCTGGCGACCCTGCACCGGCTCGGCGTGGCCAGGGCCAGCTTGGCCGGCGGGCTCTTCCGGGTGGCCCAGAAGGCCATCGCCGATCACCTTCAGGCCCTGGTCCAGACCGCCCCCGAGGTGTAGCGGCGCAAGCCGGCGGTGAAGAGGGCCCAACCGCCGAAGGCGAACAGCGCGGCCACGCCGACGAGGGTCGCGGCCAGGCGCCCGTCGAAGTGGTCGATCAACCGGGCCGGCACCGCGCTCACGAAGGCCGCGGGCACGACGGTGTACAGCAACGCCTTGGCCGCGCCGCTGAAGACGTCGACCGGATACGACGCGAACATCAACATGGCGTGGAAGCCGAGCTCGCCGGCTTCGTTGCGGCCGGCGAAGAAGGCGACCGAGCCCGCGGCCACGAGGAAGCCGGTGAGGATGGTGGCCGCCACCACGACCGCGGCCGCGAACACCAGGGTGCGCAACGGCGTCGGGTGGCCGGCGACGGCGAAGAGCACGATGCCGAAGGCGAGATCGCCGAGGTTGGTGGTGTCGATGCGCCGCACCAACAGGTAAGCGAGGGGCGGCACCGGGAGGGCGAGGGCGGCGTCGAGGTCGCCCTCCACCGCCAGCCGCCCGATGCGGCGGGCGTTGCCGAGCATCCCGAGCACGAGGCCGGCCGACGTGGTGAGCACGGCCAGCAGGAGCAGCACCTTGGACGAGTCCCATCCCCTGATGGCGCCGACGCGGTGGAAGAACAGGACCCAGAAGGCGATCCAGGCGACGTCGTTCACCACCATGGCGATGACCTGGGTCCAGAAGCCGCGGCGGTTGGCCCACGCCTCGGCCATGGCCGCCCGCTGGGTGCCGGCGAGGGCGCGCGCCGCCGTCATCCGCCGACCACCTGCAACCGCCGCTCGCCGGCGGCGAACACCGCGACCGCGATCGCGCCGAGCACCGCCAGCCAGCCGGCCTGCACCAGCAGGAGCGTGGGTTCGAAGTGGCCGGAAGCGAGGCGGGCGGGGGCGTACGCCATGGCCATGAACGGCAGCAGCCTGGCCGCCCGCTCGATCCCGTGGGGCAGCACCTCGATGGGCAGCAACATGCCGCCGGCGATGAACACGAACTTTTGGTAGAGGAACCACGTCGAGCGGGCGTCGCGTATCCAGAAGGCCACGCCGGCGAAGGCGTGCTGGGCCACGAGGTTCACCGCGATCGCGAGCACCAGCGCGGGCATGGCGAGGAGCAGCGCCGCGGGGTCGGGCGGGCCGTGGCCACCGCTGAGGAGGAAGGCGGCGACGGCGCCGGAGAGCGACAGGATCGCCAGCCTGGGCAGCGCCCGCCCGACTTCCGAGGCGACGCGGATGCCGACCACCGATGCGGGCCGCAGCAGCTCGGCGACGATCGTGCCGCTGGCGATGTCGTTCCCGATGTCCTCGATCAGCCTGATGTTGAGCGAGACGGTGGCCGCTTCCGACGTGGCGATGTACCACGTGAGCGCGACCGCGCTGTAGCCCACGACCGTGCCGCCATGGGCCCCGGCCGCGGCCCGCCACAGCGACGTCACCACCGACACCACCGCCAGGTAGAAGCCGAGGGAGACGAGGAGGCCGCCCCGCTCGGCCAGCACCCGCTGGGCCGCGGTCACCACGGCGACGCGGAAGGCCTTCACGGCCTCGGCGCCCCGTAGATCTCGGCGATGACCTGTTCGAGGGGCGGGTCGACCACCGACAGGTCGGTCACCGGGCAGGTGCCGAGGAGGGCGTCGACCACGTCACGGATCGAGCGGGTGCTGGTGTCGACGACGAGCTTCATCGTCGTGGGCGTGTGCTCGACGACGGTGACGCCGGGGATGGCGGGTTCGTCGGTGGGGTGCTCGAGGCTGAGCTCGATCAGCTTGGTGGCCAGCAGCGTGCGCCGGATAGCGGCCACGTCGTCGTCGTAGATGACCGCGCCGTGGTTGATGACGATGACCCGCTTGGCCACGTGCTCGATGTCGGCCACGTCATGAGAGGTGAGGAAGATCGTCGTGCCCCGCTCGGCGTTGAGGCGCACGAGGAGCTCGCGGAAGCGTTGCTTGCCGAGGAGGTCGAGGCCGATCGTGGGCTCGTCGAGGAAGAGGATCTCGGGCTCGTGCAACATGCACGCCGCCAGCTCGCACCGCATCCGCTGGCCGAGCGAGAGGTTGCGGACGGGCGCGTCGAAGAGTTCGTCGGCCTCGAACAGCTCGGCCAGCTCGTGGGTGCGGCGGGCGAGGCGGGCGTCGTCGAGTCCGAAGATGGCGCCGAGCATCCGGAACGACTGCCTCGGCGTGAGCTCGAACCACAGTTGGCTGCGTTGGCCGAAGAGGGTGCCGATGCGCATGGTAAGGCGTCGTCTGTCTTGCCACGGCACGAGGCCGAGGACTTCGGCCCGGCCCGCGGTGGGGTGGAGGATGCCGGTCAGCATCTTGATGGAGGTCGACTTCCCGGCTCCGTTGGGGCCGATGTAAGCGAGGCGTTCGCCGGGCTCGACGTGGAAGGTGATGTCGCGCACGGCTTCGACGGCCTTGTGCTTGCGGCTGCCGGCCCGGCCGGTGGCGAACGTCTTGCCCAGCCCGGCCACGTCGATCACCGGGTCGGTCGCCATCCGCAGATGTTGGTCGATGTCGGGGTCGGGTGCGCCTTGATTCTCGTTGTCCGTAGGATCGGTGCCCGTGGCGTGGCGCAAGCTGGCCGCGGTGATCGCGGTCGTGACCTCCGGCGCGCTGCCACCGTTCCTGGCCGGGGCCGTGGGCGTGCAGCTTCGGGCGTCGCTCGGCTTCGGCGAGGCCAGGCTCGGCTTGCTGGTGGGTGCGTTCTTCGCCTCGGCCGCGTGCTGGTCAGCGGTGTTCGGGCGGTTGGCCGAACGGTTGGGCCCGACGCTGTCGATGCGGTTGGCTGCCGT
>JAXDPV010000179.1:0-2617 GCA_034668185.1 Actinomycetota bacterium | reverse complement strand
CCGGGCTGGGTCCACGTCGAGACCTACACCGATCAGATCAGTGGCGCCAAAGCCGACCGGCCCGACCTGAGCCGGGCCATGCGCGACGCCCGCCTCGGACGCTTCGACGTGCTGTTGGTCTACCGGGTCGACCGCTTCGCCCGCTCGCTCAAGGTGCTCGTCGGGCTGCTGGAGGAACTGGAGTCCTACGGCGTCGCCTTCCGCTCGGCCACCGAACCCATCGACACCTCCACCGCCACCGGGCGGATGCTGGTCCAACTCCTCGGCGTGTTCGCCGAGTTCGAGCGGGCCACCATCATCGACCGCGTCGTCAACGGCATGGAGCGCAAGGCCGCTCGCGGCGGCTGGCCGGGCGGGACGATCCCCCACGGCCTGGCCGTGGATGAGGACGGCCGCCTGACCATCGTGCCCGAGGACTTCCCCCTCGTGGCGCGGGTGTTCACCCGCTACGACACCGGCACCGTGGGCGCCGCCTCCGTCGCCGCGGAGTTGAACGGCGATGGCCTGCGCAGCCGCAACGGGCGGCCGTGGACGCCCCAGGTCATCCTCCTCATGCTGCGCAACCGCTGCTACCTGGGCGAGGTCAACTGGCGGGGCCAGTGGTACCGCAGCGCGGACGCGCCCTTCATCGACCCGGTGCAATTCGACCGAGTGCAGGCATTGCTCGACCAGCGAGGCGAGGGCTACGAAAAGCGGTTCGCCACCCGCCGGCCCGAGTACCTGCTCACCAGCCTCGTCAAGTGCGACCGCTGCCAACGCAACTTCGTCGGCACCTCGGCCCACGGCAAGCGCCACCGCTACCGGTACTACATGTGCTGGACGCGCCAGCGGTACGGCCCGCAGGCGTGCAACGCCGAACGGGTCCGCGCCGACGAGCTGGAAACGGCCGTGTTCGACGCACTCGTCGCGATCTACTCCGACCCCAAACTGATCCGAGACGCCACCCTCGCCCAACAGACAGACCTCAAAGCCGACGGACAGCGGCGGGCCGACGCGTTGTCGGCCATGGACGCCGAGTTGCGCAAGGCCGACGCCGCCGTGAACCGGTACATGACCGCCTTCGAGGACGGCAAGCTCGCCGCCGACATGTTCGACGACCGCGTGCGTGAACTACTGGCCAAGGCCGAACTGATCCGATCACGCCGCGCCGAGCTACACGCAGAAGGACCGCCCAACGAGCGATGGGTCCCAACGAACGTGGCCGTCCGCACCGTCCGCGACGACCTGCGGGACGCGGCCAAGCAGGCTCCTGATCCGATCCGCAAAGCCGTGGCGCAAGCCTTCGTCCACGAACTGCGAGTGCAGGCCGGCAACGTCGTCCTACCGACCTTCCGCGTTCTGCCACGGCTGCCCGACCACACGCCCTGCGGGACCGATCATGCTCACGGCCCCACAGGGACGGGTGTTCGTGTAATGACAAGCAGGGTGGGCGCTGAGGGATTCGAACCCCCGACCCCCTCCTTGTAAGGGAGGTGCTCTAACCAGCTGAGCCAAGCGCCCGGAAGGGAACCCACGCTACCTGGCCCACACGCGACGAAAGCCGGCCGCCGCCCACAGGGGGCGGGGCCGGCATTGGTCGTGGAGCGGTTGGACCGGGCTCGGAGACGGGGGCTCGCTGATCGTCACCCCCGTCCCCGGACCGGTTCCACAGGTCACGCCGACACCGCGACCTGTGGGTTCTTGGGCGGGCGTCCCCGCTTGCGCTTCTGGGCGAGGATCTTGCCGTTGAAGAACAACTGGCCTCCCCAGACGCCCCATGGCTCTCGCCTCTGCGATGCCCCGTCGAGGCAGGCCTCGACCACGGGGCACAGCGTGCAGATCTGCTTTGCTCGGGCGATGTCATCGATCTGCTCGGAGAAGAACAGCGCCGTCATCGACGCCGCCCCGTCCTGGCAGCGAGCCCGCGACCAATCGATCGCCAGCTCCTCTTCGGCTATCTCAACCTTCCACTCGGCGAGCATCTCGCCTTCCCCCTTCTGTCCGCCGGGAGTTGTCCTGGGTGTGCGTAAGACCTGAAGTCGGTGAAACAAAAAGGCCGCCGGCTTGTGCCGGCGGCCTTTGGGCCTTCGAAGAGCGATTGCTGGCTCTAGCCAGCGCTGCCTCCTCGACCCAATGGCCGCCCGATGAATCCATTCGACACACCGGTGCCGTAGATGCCCCAAGGGGTCTCCACGACGGCGTGACCAACGGCTGCGGACATGGCCGGCGACGCGCACGCGTGCGCGCTGGTACCTGCCATGCCCTGCGGCTTGGTGGTGATCCAGCGGAGCAACATACGAACGCTTCCTTCCGGGTACGCGCACCGGGGAACTTCCCGGGCGTCAGCTACCCAACCATGGGACGGCCAACGCCGTCAACCGTTTTTTGTGATTTCCCGCTGGCGGGCGGCGAGGAGCTGGGCCAGCAGCTCCGGCGAGGCCGCGGCCACAGGCGTGCGCCGATCGTCGTGGCCCCTGACCACCAGCTCCCGGCCGAAGGCGTCGACCACGTGGGCGCCGGCCTCGACGCATACGAGGAGGCCGCCGAGGTAGTCCCAGGGGCCGTGGGCGTCGCGGCTGCAGTCGAGGTAGCCGTCGAGCGTGCCCGCGGCCACGGCGCACAGGTCGAGAGCGGCGGC
>JAXDPV010000178.1:0-15515 GCA_034668185.1 Actinomycetota bacterium | reverse complement strand
CGCCCATCAGCGCGGCCGCCGGCGCGGGGGGTGGGGTGTGGGTGCCCGAGCCCCAGGCCGCCCGCGAGCGGATGCTCGCCGACCTGGCCAAGCGCAAGCGGTCGGCCCAGGCGCAGCTCGAGCAGTTGCGGGCGGGGCGCGATCGCCTGCTCGACACCTTGAAGGTGGCGCGCCGCAGCATCGACGAGATGAGCGCGCGCTTCGAGGCCGAGGGCGGGGGTACGCCCCCTTCGTCGGGGACGGTGTCGGGCACGGTCACGACCACGCCGTCGTCGTCGTTGGCGCCGCCGCCCCAGGCCCAGGCGGCGCCGCCCCAGGTCGTCACCGTCTCGACCAACGATCCGCGGCCACCGGGCACCGGCAACCGGCGGGGCGCGCCCGCGGCCGCCCGGGGCCGGGCGGTCTCGATCGGCGAGGCCCCGCCTGCGGCCCGTCCTTCGATCGCCGCGCCCCAAGCGGCCGAGGCGGCGGCGCCGGAACCGTTGCCCGAGCCCGAGGTCGCGCCCGAGCCCGAGGTTGCCAAGCCGGTGCGGGGCGAGGAACGGCGTTCGTCGGCGTTGCGCATCCTCCGCCGCAACCGCACGCCCGAGGCGCCCGCCCCCGTGCCCCCGCTCATCGGCCGCGACAGCTCGGGTGAGGGCGTCCGCATCATCGGCCCGTCCCGCGAGCCCGAGGTCGAGATCGAGCTCCCCGAGCCCGAGCCCGAACCCGACCCCGACCCTACGCTTTTGGGTGCCGCAGCTCACGCCCCAGCGTCAGATCCGGCACCCAAAACGGAGGAGGAGCCGCTCGAGCCGCTGGCCCAGGAGGAGATCAGGCCCCGCATCGAAGACCTGTTCGCCCGCATCCGGGCCGACCGCGAGCAGTCGGTGGCCTCGGCGCGCGAGGTGCTGGCCCTGGCCGACGAGATCGAAGAGGCGGTGGCCGAGCCCGCGGCGATCATCAACGGGGTCGCGGCCACGCCGTCGTCGACCGAGGCCGACGAGCACCGGCTGCAGGCGAGGGACGCGGTCACCGAGCCCTTGGCCGGCCAGCTCACCCGGCGGCTCAAGCGGGCGTTGCAGGACGAGCAGAACGCCAGCCTCGACCGGCTGCGCACCAACCGGTCGTCGCTCCACGTCGACGCCATCCTCAGCCACGCCGCCGAGCAAGCCGCGCCCTACCGGCAGATCGCGGCGACCTTCCTCGACCAGGCGGCGAGGGCGGGGGCGGCGGCGTCGCCCTACGGTCAGGTGGCGGTGGCGGTCGACGACCTGGCCGCGCAGTTGGCCGGCGACCTCACCGGCGCGGTGCGGGCCCGCCTCGACCAGGTGCTGGGGGCGACGTCGGAGGAAGTCGACGAGGCCGGGCTCAGCGAGCGCATCAGCGCGGTGTACCGGGAGTGGAAGGTGTCGAAGGTCGAGCGCCTCGCCGTCCACTACCTGATCGCGGCCCACGAGCGGGGCGGGTTCGTGGCCCAGCCCGAGGGCACGCCGCTGCGCTGGATCGTCGACGACGACGGCCCGTGCCCCGACTGCGAGGACAACGCCCTCGCCGGCCCGACGCCCCGGGGCACCGCCTTTCCGACGGGCCAGCTCCATCCGCCGGCCCACATCGGTTGCCGGTGCCTGCTCACGCCCAGCCCGACCTAGTCTTCCGGCCATGCGCCGCCCCCCGATCGACGTACGGCCGCCGCGCCCGCCCAGGCGCCAGCCGCGGAGCCGGATCGGGCTCATCGTCGTCATCGCCGTCCTGTTCTTCCTGCTGACGTCACTGCGGGGCATCGCCAGCTTCTTCACCGACTACCTGTGGTTCGACGAGCTTGGCTTCTCGTCGGTGTGGAAGGGCGTGCTCGGGGCCAAGGTCGCGCTGAGCATCGTCTTCACCGTCGGCTTCTTCCTGCTGCTGTGGCTCAACCTGATGATCGCCGACCGGTTGGCGCCCCGCTTCCGCCCGACCGGCCCGGAGGACGAGATCGTCGCCCGCTACCAGGAGGTGATCGGGCCGTTCGCCGGCAAGGTGCGCTTCGGCGTGCCCGCGCTGTTCGCCGTCATCGCAGGCACGGGCATGAGCGCCCAGTGGAAGAACTGGATCCTGTTCCGTAACTCCGTGCCCTTCGGGACGACCGACCCCGTGTTCAAGCGCGACGTGTCGTTCTTCGTGTTCCGGCTGCCGTTCATGTCCGACGTGGTGGGGTGGTTGTTCGTCAGCCTGATCCTCACCCTGGTGATGACCGCGGTCGCCCATTACCTGAACGGCGGCATCCGCCTCCAGGCGCCGATCCAGCGGACGACGCCCCAGGTGAAGGCCCACCTGTCGGTGCTGCTCGGGCTGCTGGCGTTGGTGAAGGCGGCCGACTACTACCTGAGCCAGTTCGAGCTCAACTTCTCGACCCGTGGCGTCGTCGAGGGCGCGGGGTACACCGCGGTGAAGGCCCAGTTGCCGGCGTTGCGTCTGCTGACGTTGATCATGGCGGCGGCGTTCGTCCTGTTCATCGTCAACATCTGGCGGCGGGGGTGGGCGCTGCCGGTGATCGCCATCCTGGTGTGGGGCGTGGTGTGGTTGACGGCCGGGCAGATCTATCCCGCGTTCGTCCAGACGTTCCGGGTCAAGCCGGCCGAGAACTCCAAGGAGCGGCCGTACATCGCCCGCAACATCGCCGCCACCCGCCAGGCGCTCAACCTCGGTGGCGTCGAGACGACGCAGTTCGACTACAACGCCTCGCTGGACGCGGCCGAGCTGGCCCGCAACGCCGGCACCATCCGCAACGTTCGGCTATGGGACCCGGACACGCTGGCCGACACCTATCGCAAGCTGCAGGAGATCCGGCGCTACTACCAGTTCGCCGACGTCGACATCGACCGCTACCTGGTGCAGGAGGAGAGGCGCCAGATCGTGCTGTCGGTGCGCGGGCTCGACCCGTCGCAGATCCCCGGCAACTCGTGGGTCAACTCGCACCTGCAGTACACCCACGGATACGGGGCGGTGCTGTCGTCGGCCAACGCCGTCGACACCCAGGGGCGGCCGGACTTCCTGGTGAGCGGCATCCCGCCGGTCGGGGCGCCGGAGATCAAGGAACCGCGGATCTACTTCTCGGAGAGCCTCGGCGGGTACGCCATCGCCAACACCAAGCAGCCCGAGATCGACTATCAAACCGCCGACGGCCAGGACAAGACCAGCTCGTACGGCGGTGGTGGCGGCGTGCCCATGTCGTCGTACCTGCGGCGGGCGGCGTTCTTCCTGCGCTTCGCCGACCAGAACATCGTGTTGTCGTCGCAGATCACGCCCACCTCCCGGATCATCTTCAACCGTGACATCGGGACCCGGGTGCGGCAGGCGGCGCCGTTCCTCGCCTACGACTCCGATCCCTACCCGGTCGTGGTCGACGGTCATGTCCTGTGGGTGCAGGACGCGTACACCACCACCGACCGGTATCCCTACGCCCAGCAGGCCCGCACCGAGGGGCTGCGGGCGGGCGGCGATCTGTTGGGCCGGCGCTTCAACTACGTGCGCAACTCGGTGAAGGCCACGGTCGACGCGTACACCGGCGAGACCAAGTTCTACGTGTTCGACTCGAGCGACCCGCTGGCCCAGGCCTACCGCAAGGCGTTCCCGGCGTTGTTCGTCGACGGGTCGAAGATGTCTCCCGAGCTGCGGTCGCACCTGCGCTATCCCGAGGACCTGTTCCGGGCCCAGGCCAACATGTTCGGGACGTACCACGTCACCAACGCCGATTCGTTCTACCGGGGCACCGATGCGTGGGACATCGCCCAGGACCCCGGCACCGGTCGGGTCTCGTCGCAGTTGCAGACGACCGCCACGACGGCGGCCCCGGGCGCCTCGCCTTCTGGTTCGGCCACGGCTTCTTCGCCCTCGACGTCCTCCGGCCGCTTGCGTCGCATCGACCCGACGTACCTCTTGTTGACGTTGCCCGGCGACCCGGCCTCCGACCTGAGCTTCACCATCCTCCAGCCGTTCGTGCCTTCGTCCACCGACGATCGCCAGGTCAACCTCACTGCCTTTTTGACGGCCAAGTCGGACGGCGCCGAGTACGGGAAGATGAAGGTGTTCGTCCTGCCCCGTGGGTTGCAGGTCGACGGTCCCCTGGTGGTGAACAACGCCATCCAGTCGGAGCCCGACATCGCCCGTGAGCTCACCCAGCTCAACCAGCAGGGGTCTTCTGCTTTGTTGGGCCAGGTGCAGCTCATCCCCATCGGCCAGTCGCTGCTCTACATCCGGCCGTTGTACGTAACCTCCGAGCAGACAAAGCTGCCGGAGCTCAAGCGGGTCATCGTGGTTTTCAACGGCAAGGCCGTCATGCGGACCACCCTGCAGGAGTCGCTCACCGCCTTGTTCGGCGCCGCCCCGCCCACGTTGGAAGCGGGCGCCTCCGGGGCCCCCGCCACCGGCTCGGCCGCCCCACCCACCTCCGCCGACGCCGCCGCCGTGGCCGGTTTGTTGGCCCAGGCCGAGGCGGCTTTCTCCGAGGCCGACGCCGCCCTCAAGGCCGGCGACCTGGCCGGCTACCAGGCCAAAATCAAGCAGGCCGCCGCCCTCATTTCGCAGGCCCACCAGGCCGTGGTGTCCTCGTCCTCCAGCTCCGGCTCTCCCGACTCCGGCGCGCCCCCCACGACCACCACCACCGCCCCCTCCTCCGCCTGACGAGGTTGCCCGAGGGGTCTGCTATCTTCATCCCTCACGCCGCGGGGTGGAGCAGTCTGGTAGCTCGTCGGGCTCATAACCCGAAGGTCGCAGGTTCAAATCCTGCCCCCGCCACTACTCTCAGTGAAGACATGGCCCACAAACCCACTCAAAGTGGTGTGCAATGGGCCCTGACCAGGGCTTCTCTGTGTTCGACGAACTGCCGCATTTCACGGACGAAGCAGCTAATTTCACGGCCGCTGCATAGGCTGCACCAGTGGGCAACCCGATGGCGTCGAAGAGGAGTCCTGGTGCTTAGATCGCTCGTTGCCTAGGCACTGTCGATCCATCTGCCTAATGCTGATACCGGGCCGTTGCCCGCCTCATTACGATCCCGGTTCCGTGGCGGAGCGCCGCGGTGGGCCAATGATCCAATGTCTGCTCGGTGATCACGGCGTTGATCTACGGGACTCGACCTCGACCTTAGCGACTTTGACCATCGGTTCGTTGACGAGTTGTAACGCATCACGCCGACATCGCCAGAGGGACAAAAAGCCGTTCTGCATTCACCCGGGTGGCCCCACGCTCCGGGCACGATCTGCGCGGTCGGGGCTCCACAGGCGAGCTCCCGACCTTAGGCGCTTGGCTGGTTAGGTACCGACGAGCTCGCTTCCACGGAGATCCATGGCGTCAGATACACGGACCGCAGCGTCGCCTGTAGTCGCCGACAACGTCGGCGACTTCGTACGCACCGACGCGTTCGGGATCGGCCGGCTTGTCGATCTAACTAACGACATCGCGCGCGTCCGGTACTTCCAGGCTCCTGGCCGCTCTCCATACGTTGAACAGCCGCATTCCGCGAGCGAAGTGTCCGCGGTGACGCTCCCGACGCACGCGCGCGCCTACCTCCACGACGGTCGGCGCTGGCGGATCGGTCGCGTCGATGGCGTTCATCCGCAGGATCCCGCCAAGTACCTCATCGCATTCCCGAACGCTGACGGCGCAGTTCTCCCCACCGAGTCCTTCGACGTCCGATGGCAGCTACCGATCACTGACCCCTTCGATGTTCTGGAGGCCGTAGGCGGAGATAGCCCCGTCGTCTACGAGGCAAGGCTTGATCTTCTGGCCGAGTGGTCACGACAACGTGCCGCCGCGACAGGAGTCGACGGCCTCGAGCTCGGATCCGTCGAACTCCACCGACACCAACTCGCCGTAGTGCGTCGCATCGCGGCAGATCCGGTTCAGCGATACCTGCTGGCGGATGAGGTGGGTTTGGGCAAGACGATCGAGGCCGGAGCCTTGATCTGGCAGTTCCTCGCGCGGCGGCCAAGCGGGCGGATACTCGTCCTTGCTCCCGACCATCTCAGACAGCAGTGGGCGGCCGAACTCTTGGACCGATTCCGTATCGATGAGTTCGCCGACGCCTGGTTGCGCATCAGGTCTCACAGCGATGAAGCGACGTGGCCCGACCAACCCGTCGACCTACTCGTCGTGGACGAAGCCCACCATGCGACTCGCACCGGTCTCCTCTTCGCGACCGCCAGGCAGCGAATCGTGGAACTCGCTCACGAAGCCGAGGCACTTCTTCTCCTCTCCGCCACCCCGGTTCGGTCGAACGAGGCCGGGTTCCTCGACCTGCTCCATCTCCTCGATCCCGAAAACTACAAACCGGACCAGCTTGAGGACTTCGTGCGTCGGGTCGAGCTTCGAGACCATCTGGCGCTCACCTACCAAGCACTCACTCCCGACATCGACGAGTTCGACCTCTCGCTCTATGCCGGCGAACTGACGAACCTGTTTCCCGACGACTCGACCCTCTCCGCGCTCCTCACTGAAGCGACGGTCGCCGCCGACCTCGCCAGACCAACAGCCGTCGAGAGAGTCAGGGAGCACCTGTCAGAGACGTATCGACTCCACCACCGGCTGTTGCGAACGCGCAGGACATCGGAAGTAGGAGCCACATTCGCGGTCCGTGGTCGCAAGCGGGCAGTCCCGTTCACCCTCGAGGTCAGCGACCTAACGGACGGACTTCGCTCTCAGCTCGTCGACAGCGTGCGGCTCCACGTGACAGCAGCGCTCGAACACGGCGCACTCGATCAGGCCACCGCCGTCAACGCGTTCCGCGACGTCGCAGCGCGCTGCGGTTCGTTGCCGCACGCCCTTCTTCCGCTCGTCGACGACGACAACGAGGACCCTTCGTCCACCAACTGGAAGCTCGTTCGGCAGCTCGTCGAACCGGAGGCTCTCGCCGGTTGGCGCCAACTCATCCATGACGTCCACGACGCGCACGTCGCGATCCTTCAGGAGTTGGGCGACGTCCTCTCACGAGCGACGATCGCTCGCGGCGTCGCCCGGACCGTGGTTACCTCGGCCTTCACCGAGACGGCCGAAGCGATCACCGAGGAGATCTCTCGACGTTGGGGCCCGGACAGAGTCGCCGCCCATCTGTCGACGCACTCGCGAGACGAGAACAGCGCCGAACTCGGACGCTGGGCCGACGACGGACCATGCAGCGTCCTCGTGTGCGATGCCGGAGCGGAGGAAGGCATCAACCTGCAATCCGCAGACCTCCTCATACATGTTGACCTTCCGTGGGAAGCCTTCCGCGTGGAGCAGCGCATCGGGCGTTGCGACCGACACGCGCCCGCCAACCGTGGCCCAATCCCGTCCGCCGTCGTCACCTTCGGCGACCAGCCGTACGCCATCGGATGGTTCGAGTTCCTAGCCGATGGCTGCGAAGTGTTCTCCCGCTCAGTGTCCTCATTGCAGTACGTACTTGGCGACACGGAGCGATCAGTGCAGACGTCCGCTCTCATGAACGGCGCGAGCGTGCTTGCTGATGCGATCGACACACAGGCATCCACACTCGCTGTCGAGCAAACACGGATCGTTGCGCACGACGCGCTCGACTCGATTGACCGCTCCAACGCGCCTGAGGTCGAGGATCCGGACGAGGCTCTCCTGGCGAGCGACCGCAGATCCACCCTCACCGACTCGCTCGTTTCGTGGCTCGATGGCGTGGGTGCAAAGGTCCGCCGAGTCTCCCCTGGCGTCGTTCGGCTTGAGCGAAAGCCCCGGCCGCAGGTCCCGTTCGACCTCGAACTCGCGCTCGCGCCATTCATGGAGACGCCGCTCGCCGTGGACCGCCATGCCGCCGTCGCCCGCGCGATCCCGGTGCTGCGAGCGGATCATCCGATGGTCGACGCCGTTGCTACTCACCTAATGCACAGCGACCGGGGTGTGGCCTTCGCTCTGTTCCGACCCGCACGAGGACAGTGGCCTCCGGCAATCGTGCTTCGAACCGACTTCCTGGTCTCAGCCGCGCCTGCAGACTCGTTCCTGGCCGAGGTTGCCACGCTCGGGCTGGGAACGTGGGTCAGTCAACTGCTACGAGAGCTCCTACCTCCAGTTGTCGAAACTGTCGTGATCACCACCGACGGAACGGAGGTAACGCACCCGGCGCTTCGACAGCCGTATGACAAACAGCGAGGAGACCGGAACCTCAGCTCACGACCGGAGCTCTTCGATCGCCTGACCGCGCACATCGACTGGCCCGACACGTGCGCATCGGCGTTGGACTCATCGCGGGCCGTTCTCGCGCAGCGCTCAGCCATCACCGAACGCCCTCAACAGGGTGCGAGCGCGCTGCGCGCTCGAATCGAGCGCCGCATCGATCGCGATCGCTCACGCGAACTCGCCGGTCTCCACGATTCCGGCCTTGACCTACGCCAGCTAGGAGACCGACTGCCCGAGTGCTTCGACACTCGGGTCGACGTCATGGGCTGCGGCGTGCTCCTCGTCGGCGATCCAGCAAGGCTCGTCTAGCCGATGCTCGATCTGCACGCCGCGCAAGACGCCATAAGTGCTTGGGAATCTGGCCTACGAGTGCCGACATCGAGCCGCCTCGTTGCCGCGCTCTCAGAACCCAACCTCACTCAACGTTCCGGAACTGCCGACGTCGCGGTTCTCCTGCGACAAGCGCTCCGATGCAATGACGAGAGTCGGCGCCGCTACCAACGCGCCGACGACGCATCGCTCGTTCGGTCATGGCTCGAGGTTCCGTTCTCAGCGACGTTCCCAGCAACGTTCGACTGGCCGAGGTACGGGCTCCTCCCTCAAGCTCTCGACAGCAGCTCCGTACGCCTGGGTGCTCAGCCTTGGCGGCCGGACTGGCTCGACGATGTCGGCAACGACGGTGTCGACGCCGACGTCGCCGGCGAGCTGGTGTGTCGAAGCGATGAATCGGTCCCAGGCGATCCCTTCCTCCCAACAATCGACGCTGCCATCACCCACTACAAGACACCCGGTCAGCGCGCCGCCGTTCGAAGTGCGATGGCCCTTCCCGCCGGCGCAACCCTCGTCGTCAACCTCCCGACCGGTGCAGGAAAGACCCTCGCCATGCTCGCGGCCTCAGAAACTGCACCCCTCGGAATGACCTCGGTCGTTGTTGTTCCGACCGTCGCACTCGCGCTCGATCACGAACGCCGCTACCGCGTTCAACATCCCAACTCAGCGCCCACCGCCTACCACGGCGATCTGTCCCCGGCGGCCAAGACCGAGTTCCGACGTCGACTGCGCGGCGGGGACCAGCGCGTCCTCTTCACGAACCCCGAAGCACTTGTCTCCTCGTTGGCTCGCCCGATGTCAGAGGTTGCCGCCGGCGGGCGACTCGCGCTGGTCGCCATCGACGAAGTGCACGTCGTGGGCTCATGGGGAGACGCGTTCCGACCGCAGTTCCACAGCCTCGCCGGGCTCCGAACGCACCTCCTCCGGCAGGCAACTGAAAGGGGGCATCCAGCCTTCAAGACGATCCTCGCCAGCGCGACACTCACCCAGGACACCCTGCTGCTGCTGCACGCCCTCTTCGGACAGCCAGGGCCCTTCCTCCAGATCGCAGCGCCGGTTGTTCGTGCCGAGCCCTCGTTCTGGCAGTCGACGTCGTTGGACTCCCCTGTTCGGGAGGCAAGGCTCCTCGAGGCGGTGCGTCACCTGCCTCGGCCCGCGATCGTCTACACGACTCTTCGGCAGGAGGGAACTGCTCGACCCGGCACCCTCACGCCGTCCCGCCTCGCCGCGCTCCTTAGAGTTGCGGGATTCCGACGTCTCGCCACCGTTGATGGTGACTCGTCGACTCGCCATCGCGAACGCGTCCTGCGCGGCCTGCGCGACGAGCCGGACTCTCCGGCCGAGTACGACCTCGTCGTCGCAACCTCGGCGTTCGGACTCGGAATTGACATCCCAGACGTTCGCGCAGTCATCCACGCATGCATCCCCGAGAACCTGGACCGCTACTACCAAGAAGTCGGCCGGGGAGGTCGCGACGGCCGGGCGTCGGCGTCGCTCGTCGTCGCAACACGCGAGGACGACGCCGTGGCTGATGGTCTTGCTTCGCCGAGGTATCTCACGAGCGTGCTGGCGCGAGAACGATGGTCCGCGATGATCGGCGCAGCACAGCAGACGTCTGACGGCCTGCACCGACTGCCCGTCACAGCGACCCGTCCGGGTGTCGCGACGAACAGTGAATACAACGAGCACTGGAATCTCCTCACTGTCAGCCTTCTCGCGCGTGCTGGCGCCGTGCAGTGGGACTTTTCCTTCGCGGACGTCGCTGACGACGAGGAGATTCGTACGAGCGACCGGGGTTGGGTCACCATCCGACTCCTTCGCGGTGACCACCTCGGTGATCACTTCTGGCGGGACGAGATCGAACCCCTACGTCAAACGATGGTGGAGCGAGCTCGAGTCGGTCTCCTCAGCCTTCGACGCGCCTTGCAAGGTGACGGCTGCACTGGGGTCCTCATCGCCGACAGCTATCGCATTGCTGTTCCCGCGGAACGGCGAACCGAATGCCTCGCGTCCTGTGGCGGCTGCAAATGGTGCCGACGTAACGGTCGGCAACGCTGGGCCTCGCCCTCGCCGGGCCCTGCGGCCATCACGGTCGGCAGCACGCGGCCAGCCCCTCTCGACCGCCTCGCCGTTCACGGGGAATATGGGCCGCGGGTCATCGCCTGCATCGACCCCGACTCACTCAGCCGCGCTCGGCGACTACGCGTCTTCGTCCGGGCTCTGCTGAGCGCTGGGGACGTCCAACTTGTTGTTGCGCCCGACATCCTCGTGCCGGCCGTGACCAGCGCCCTTCCCGCACCCGAGACGCTGGCGCAAGCCGTCATGGTCGACTCGCTCAACACCTTCGACCCCGTCACGGCCGTCGGCGTCCGAACGCTGATCATCTTGCCGGCCAACTCTGATCCGACGGAATGGCTTGAAGGAAGCAGTCGGTCGCCACTCTTCGTGCTCTGCGGACCGGCTGATCTTCTGGTCGGACGCGGACCAGCAACGCTGGCGGAACAAGACGGCGCCTACTCACTGGCCGACATCGAGAGACTGCTGTAGGAGAGGCTGGAGACGTGGCCCTGTTGAACACCGCTGCTAACCGGCCGAGCGTGATCTTGATCGTCCTGGGCCATCTCGCGCAGCAACGTGGCAAGAAGGACGACTTCAACAGGCTGATCGCCGTGCTCTCGCCTCGAGGTCTGTCACAGGACGGCGCCCACCAAGGCGACGTTCGCGACAGTCTGCGCTCCGTGATTGACCTAGGTCTGGTCGAGCGGACCGGCGACGAGGTCCGGCTTGCCGAAGCAGCCGTGCGTCCAGTTCGCGCCGGCCAAGGGTCCACCGTTGCCCTCCTCCGAGAGGCAGTCCTCGCACCGACGGTCAACGCTGGCGAATGGGGAAGTCAGGCCGGAGCAAGGGACCTCACGAACGCTCTCGCTTGGTACCTGACCTTCGCGCCGAACGCCGCTCCAGTCGCGATGGAAGGTGGTCCACGATCGGCGAAGGATCTCCAGACAGCAGACTTTGGCCCGCGGCAGCCCGCAGTGCGCGGCCGTTCCGAGGAGGAGGACGACGGAGGCGGCTGGCCGATCGGCAACGACAACCGTTGGCGCGCCTTCCGCTTCTGGGCGTGTTCGTTGGGGTTCGCCTGGGTGGACCCGAAGGGCAACCTCGTTCCGGACCCCACGCCCGCGGTCCGAGACGCATTGCCGGCGATCGCAGGGAAGTCGCCTGAGCTGAGCGCCCGTGAGTTCGTGGACAAGCTCGCCGATGCCGTGCCCGTGCTGGACACCGGCCGCTATCGAGAGTTCGTCGAGAGCAACTGGCGACGTCCACTGCCCGAACAGCGTCGCTTGTCAGCGCCTCTCACCGACGCGCTCGAACGACTCCGCACCGACGGGCAACTCGTGTTCGACGATCGTGCGGACGCTCCTCGGATGACGCGCGCGGACGGGTCCACCTTCTCTCACGTCCGCTTCCAGGCCAAGCGATGACCGACTTCCGTGAATACGTCTGCTGGCGCGACGAGGCAGTGCTGGCCACGACGCCGCGCGATGCCGCGAGCCTGGGCGACGGCCACTTCCAGGCGATACATCACCCTCTCCGACTTCGACGGCGGCGTCTCGACGAGCGTTCCGATGGTCGGTGGGTGACCGAACTCGAGATCGTCCAAGCCCTGCAGGGAGCCCTTCGGCCCGACGGGTACCTCTTCATCCCAATCGTTGGTGGCTCCGGTACCGGCAAATCGCACCTCATTCGCTGGGTCAAGGACCAGACCGAGGACGTGGACACCTGGGAGTCGCGCTACCTGCCAAAGAACCGCACTGGCATCCGTCGAGCGATCGAGATCGTCATACGTGGACTGTCAGGCAAGAAGATCGAGGAAGCCCGCGAGGCTCTAGAGGCGGCTCCAGCGCACACGGAGAGCGACGATGTCCTCGCCGAGCGACTCCTCGATGAGTTAGCACTGCTTGTCGCGCGTGCCGACGACCTGCCGGTGGACACATCGACTCAGGCCAACGAACACCAGTTGCAGCTGCGCCGGAAGCTCGAGCGGCAGCTCCCTGACGTACTGAGAGATCCGGTCGTACGACGCAAGCTCGTTGAGCCGGGAGCGGTCATCCATCGCCTCGTCGGCCTCGCCGTTCGCGGACGGCAGGAGGGCGACGGCCTCGACGATGACGCCACCCGATTCCTCGACACAGACCTCCCGCTCACGTTCGAGGAGATCGGCGACACGAGCCGCGGTGCTCGCACACTGCTCGGTCAGCTTGCGACGATTCCCGACCTTCTCAGCGCAGCCGTCTCGCTCATCAACGAAGCTTTGCCCCTCGCCGAGAAGCGGGTCAGCGTCTCCGGAAGCGTCGACCTGGTGGAGATCTTTCGAGATGTGCGCCGAGCGCTGCTCGTCGAGGGCAAGGAACTGGTCCTGTTCATCGAAGACCTCACGGTCCTCCACGGCGTCGAACGAGAGTTCCTGGACGCGATCGTTGAGCCTGCTCGATCACCAGACGGGGACATGTGCAACCTCCGAGTGATCTTCGCGGTCACCGAGGGACACTTCGATGACCTCGACACCGTCCGTACCCGATGCGATGACGCCTACTGGCTCGACGCGCAGTACGGAGAAGGCGGCGTCGACCGAGACGAGGCGTTGTCTTTCCTCGGCCGATACCTGAACTCGAGCCGCCTGTCTCCTGACGAGGTCGAGCAGTCGTGGATAGACCGACACAACACCCATTGGCTGCCCAACGCATGCGCGCCATGTCAGCACCGGGACGCGTGCCACGACACCTTTGGCACGAGCGCCGAGGGCTACGGCCTCTATCCCCTCAACGCCATGGCAGCCGGTCGTTTCGTCGAAGCGCTCTCCGTCGACCGCTTCGACCCACGTGACGTCGTGCGGGAGCTCATCAACCGATTCCTTCTCCAAGGCGCCGCCGACATGCGACAGTCGGCGTTTCCCTCCGACGCAGCGCTGACGACGTTCGACGGTGACACCGAACCACTTCCTCCTCTTCTTGCGGCGGAGCTCCGAACTCTCCGACCCACCGACCACGAGCGTGTCATCAACACCCTGCGGTACTGGTCTGAGCACGACTTCCACATCAACATCAAGCAGGCAACACTCGCCGCGTTCGGAATTGATCCCGAGGAACTCGATCTCGAGTCGCTCCGAGCACTCGGGGGTGGTCCGCACCGCGAGCCAAAGACCGAGCGGGACCCAGGCCGACCCGAGCCGCCGACGACCCTCGAAGGACGGCTACAGGCGAAGTGGCGATCACACTTTGCCGAACTCACTCAGTGGGCTGGCCGGAGCCGCGACCTATCGGCCCGAGCAACGAATGACCTCCGCAACCTCGTTCACAAGACCATCCTCGGAAACCTCGAACTCGGCCCCACAGCGGTTCACATCGGCGCCGAGTTCAGTTCACGTCGCTTCCGCGCCGAGCCGCACATCGGCATCGCGGGCACGGTCACACAGCAGAGCCTTGAAGCCGCGATGGTCGTCATCGAACGCACGGAGACCAATGCCGCTGCGCTCCAGGGGCTGATCCTCGCCGCCGAGCTGGACACGGACGACTATCCGCAAGCGAGCTATTACCGCCGACTGCTCGCGTCGAGCATTGAGACCTGGACCGCGCAGGTCGTGGAGCGACTCACCGGCCCAGCGCCCGAGCCCGTCGTCTCCGCCGTCGAGGGCCTGGTTGTCGTCTCCGCAATTGGCGGCGCCGCTCCCGGGACGCGTGGGGCCGCTGAAGTGCTCGATGCCATGTTCCGATCTCCGACGGAAGCCCCTGCCGACGGACTCCCACGCACGGACCGGTGGATCAGCCTGACCGCGCAGGCAAGAGCTCTGATCCCCAAGCTCCGCTCGACCGTGGAAGCAGAGTTCGGTGAGTCACGGGGAACGAGAGGCAGTGTTCGCGCCGTCCAAGCGGACCGCCTGCTTCCCATCATCGAGGCGTTCACTACGGATTGGCGTCTCGAAAGTTCGGAGCCCTCAATCGCTCCGTTGATGCGCAGCGTCGCACCTGCTGTCGAGGAGGAATGGACCGTCTTCACGACACGAGTCGCCGACGCAATCGAGCGCGTTGACCGTGAGCGGTCCTGGCAGGACCAAACCACGAAGACTCTTGAGGTCCTGCGAGCCGCGCACAACGCTGGACGACTGAGAGACTCGACGGCGCTCGACGCGCTGTCGAGTCTTGCCTTGAGACATCCCGACCGCGTCTTGCGCTCGTTCTTTCAGGCCGCCGAGCTTGTGTCGAAGGATCGCTCCATGCCTGAGAAGCTGTTCGCACTCGCTGGCACAACAGCCAGCGACGTCGCCATAGTGCACGGCTTCGCCACAAGGGCAGCGTCCGCAGTCGACGGCGTCGAGAAGGACCTACTGGAGCGTCAGGCAGCGAGCGGCGCGACGGACATGGAATCAGTGGCCGCACAAGTACTGGAGGCCACGTCGAAGTTCGCTGACCTGGCGAAGGAGCTCGGCGGGTGAGCCTCTACGACCGGTCGGTGGATCTCCAACTGAAGCTTGAGGCGGCTCAGTCGGCCGACACCGGCCTTGAGTTGTTGGCACGAGGCGCTCGACTGGTCGAACACCTCGATCGGGCCTCCGAGTACTTCGTTGGCACCGCGGCGTTCCGCTCCACAGCCAACATCACTAGTCGGCCGGGCCTCGATCTGAAGGCGGTGTCACAAGCTGTTGGGGCCTTCCGTGCCGGGCTATCGCGTCACGGTTCGGCCGCCTTCCAACACCAGCCGGCGACGACGTTGAGCGAGGTCGCGAAGGCCGAGCGAGAACGGGCTGCCCGGTGGGTGCTCGCAAGGTGGAGAGAACGCTTCGACGAGTACCAACCCCTGCTCGATCGCATCGAGACAGAGCACCTCGTCGGAAGTGCCACTCAGATCGTGGTCGCTCAGGCGCGAGCGTCAAAGCTGCGCGCGGCGAGGGGGATGGACCCGGTCGCGAACGCCGCTGAGCTTCAGGCGACACTCGGCGGCGCAGATGTGGACGCGTGGTTGGGCGCCGTGACGTCGTTGGCGAACGAGATGCG
>JAXDPV010000177.1:0-19509 GCA_034668185.1 Actinomycetota bacterium | reverse complement strand
CTGCCCGACAGCTTCACGCTGACGTCGCCGCGGTCGCACGCGGAGTTCGAGGCGATGGTCGGCGAGGCGGTGGAGGCGATCAGGAACGGCGAGCTGGGGAAGGTGGTGGTCGCCCGGGAAGTGCTGGTCGAGGCCAACCGGGCCATCGTGGTGTCCGACGTCCTCGAGCGGCTGCGGGCCCTCTACCCCGCGTGCGTCGTCTTCTCGGTCGACGGCTTCGTCGGCGCGAGCCCCGAGCTCCTCGTCGAACGCAACGGCACCGCCGTGCGCTCGCACCCGCTGGCCGGCACCTACCCCCGCAGCGGCGACCCCCACGCCGACGAGGTCCTCGCCGCCCAACTCCTCGCGTCGGTGAAAGACCAGCGCGAGCACCGCTTCGTCATCGACGACATCTGCGCCGCCCTGCGCCCCCTTTGCACCGACCTCGCCGTCCCCGACGGGCCCGAGATCATGCAGCTCCGCAACGTCCTCCACCTCGGCACCGAGATCGCGGGCACGCTGCGCGACGACCCCGCGCCCACGGCCCTCGACCTCGCCCTGAAGCTGCACCCCACACCCGCGGTCGGCGGCACGCCCACCGGTGACGCGGTGAGATGGCTGGAGGAACACGAAGGCCTCGAGCGCGGCCGCTACGCCGGGCCCGTCGGTTGGGTCGACGCCAACGGCGACGGACTCTTCGCCGTCGGCATCCGCTCGGCCGAGATCGACGGACGGACGGCCCGCCTCTTCGCCGGCGTCGGCATCGTCGAGGGCTCGGACACCAAGCGCGAGCTGGTCGAGACCCAACTCAAACTCCAAGCGCTGCTGGCCGCGGTCGTCAGGCCTTAGGCCAACGCCCGCCCCACGGCGGCGTGCATCTCCTCGTGCACGGCCACGTTGGCCTCACGTTGCGTGCGTACAACCAGCACGTGCACACCGCCTGCACGTAAACCGGCATCGACCGCGGGCAGGAGGTCGGCCATGGCCTCGACCCGGGTGGTGGCGATGCCGTGGGCCGCGGCCAGGCCGGCGAGGTCGGTCGACTGGGGCGTGCCGAAGAGTTGCTCGAAGCGCTCGTGGCCCAACGCCGAGGCCTGCGGCAGGAACGAGAAGATTCCGCCGCCCCCGTTGTCGACGACGACGAGTACGCACCGCAACTTGCGTTCGGTCGCCCCCAACAAGCCCCCGGCGTCGTGGAGGAAGGCGAGGTCGCCGAGCAACCCGACCACCGGCGCGCCAGGGCCCGCACCCGCGGCCAGGCCGAGCGTGGTCGACACCACGCCGTCGATGCCGTTGGCCCCGCGGCTGGCGTGTACGCGGTGGGGCGAAGACGGATGCCCGTACCACTCGACGTCGCGGATCGGCATCGACGACGACACGAACAACGAAACGTCCGGGTCGAGCGCGGGCGAGGTCAAGGCCCGGGCGATGCCGGGCTCGGTCGGCTCGGCGTGGGCGGCCAGCACCGAATCGATCGCCCGTTGCGCCACCGACTCGGCCGACAACCATCCGTCGAGCCAACCATCGGGCGCGGGATGGACCGCATCCATGAGCTCGGCGCAGAACGAGGTCGGGTCGGCGTGGACGACGAGGTCGGCCCGGCGCTCGGGATCGGGCCAGCGGCCGTAGGGATCGACGACGATCTGCTCGGCCCCGTCCACCGAAGCCAGCCACTCGCTCAGCACCTTCGACGCCGGCGCCTCGCCAATGCGGAGCACCGTCTCCACCGGGAACGACGTCGCCCGCAACACCTCGTCGAAGGCGGCCACGGCGTTGGGCGTGCCCCGCATCAGCGAGCGGGCGTCGGCCAACACCGGCCACTGCAACGCCTCGGCGAGGAAGCCCAACGTCGTGCGCCCGCAACGGCGGCCGGCGACGATCACGCCCCGCCGGCCGTTGAGCTCGGCGGCCAGGTCGCGCCGCACCACACCGGGCGCGCGCTCGGCCCGGTGCCAGGGCCGGCCGTCGTCACGCCCATGGGGAACGAGCGACTCGTCGAGCGCGGCCACCAACGGGTCACGAAAGGCCAGGTTCAAATGGACGGGCCCGGGCCCCGAGACGTTGGCCGTGGCCTCGGCGAAAGCCCGGGAGGCCAGCGACCGCCAACCCGACACCGGGATGCCCTCGACCACGCCGGGCTCGGCCGCCCACCGCACCGCACCCCCGTACAGCCCGGACTGCACGATCGTCTGGGGGGCGCCGACGTGGTGGAGGTCGGGCGGCCGGTCGGCGGTACACACCAGCATCGGCACCCTCGCCTGGTGGGCCTCGACCACCGCGGCGTGGAGCTCGGCGGCGGCGGTGCCGCTGGTCGTCAACACGACCGAAGGCCGGTTCGACGCCAGCGCCAACCCGATGGCATAGAACCCGGCCGACCGCTCGTCGAGCACGACGTGAACCCGCATCCGGGGCTGCATGGCGGCCAGGGCCAAGGCCAACGGCGTCGACCGCGACCCCGGCGACACCACCGCGTCGCGCACCCCCGCCCGCCACCACTCGTCGACCAGCGTCGCCGCGAACGCCGCCTGTAGGGTCACCGCCGATGCTGCATTTCGACGTGCTCGGCCGGGCGGAGTCGTCGCGCCGCGTCGTGCTCGTCCACGGCTTCACCCAGACCCGAAAGAGCTGGGGTGCCATCGCCGACGGTCTGGCCACGAACCGTCAGGTCGTGGCCGTCGACGCGCCCGCCCACGGATTGTCGAGCAGCTACCGGGTCGGGCTCGAAGAGGGAGCCCGCCTGCTGGGCGAGGTCGGGAACGAAGCCGCCTACATCGGGTACTCGATGGGCGGGAGGCTCGCCCTCCACCTCGCCCTGGCCGCGCCCTACCTCGTGAGAAAGCTCGTCCTCGTGGGCGCGACCGCCGGCATCGAGATCGACCACGAGCGGGCCGCGAGGCGGGCGGCCGACGACATCCTGGCCGACGGCCTGGAGAAGGACGGCCTCGACGCCTTCCTCGAACGGTGGCTCGACAACCCGCTGTTCGCCACCCTCCCGGCAGAAGCGGCCGGCATCGCGGAGCGCAAGGCCAACTCCGTCGAGGGCCTGGCCGCCAGCCTCAGGCTGATGGGCACCGGCACCCAGCAAAACCTGTGGGGCCGCTTGCCCGAGCTCACCATGCCGGCGCTGCTCGTCGTGGGCGAACACGACGAGAAGTTCACCGCCATCGCCCACCGCATGGCCGCGGCGTGGGGTGGGGGCAAGGCCCGGGTGGCCGTGATCGAAGGCGCCGGCCACGCCGCCCACCTCGAACGCCCCGACGCCTTCCTCGACGCGGTCGTGCCGTTCCTTGATGGCGATGGCGGCGGCAGCGATCACCGCAACGCCAACCCGACCGACAGCAACAACCCGTAGGCCAACTGCACCTGCCCGGTGCGCACCAGCACGGGCACGAGGTCGCGGCCGCGCGCCCCCCGTCGCACCGCCCGCGCCGGCGGCACCGCCAATGCCAGCGCCACCAACGACACCACCGCCCACGGTCGCACGACCAACAGCAACAACGACGCCGCCGCCGGCACCGCCAGCAACAACACGAGGTAGAGGACACGGGTCTCGGGGTCGCCCAAACGCACGGCCAAGGTGCGCTTGCCCGCGGCCGTGTCCGTCGGGATGTCGCGCAGGTTGTTCACCACCAGCAATGCCGTGGCCAGCGCGCCAACCGGCACGCTCGCACCCAGGGCCAACAACGTCACCCGCCCCAAATGCACGTAGGCCGAGCCCACGGTCGCGACCACGCCGAAGAACACGAACACCGCCACCTCGCCGAACCCGGCGTAGCCGTAGGGACGGGAACCGCCGGTGTAGAACCAGCCGGCGGCGAAGCACGCTAGACCGACGAGGATCAACCACGGCGACACGGCCACGGCCAAAGCCAAGCCCGCCACCGCGGCCACGCCGAACGACACGAACGCCGCCCGCTTCACTGCCACCGCGGGCTTGAGCTTCGAGGCCACCAGGCGCACAGGCCCGACACGGTCGTCGTCGGTGCCCCGGACGCCGTCGGAGTAGTCGTTGGCGTAGTTGGTGCCGACCTGCACCGCCAGCGCGACCACCAGCGCGCACGCCGCCCGCCACCACACCACGTCGCCCTGGCCCAGCGCCACCGCGGTGCCCACCGCCACCGGCACCACCGCGGCCGGCAGCGTCCGCGGCCGCGCCCCCACGACCCACGCCGACGACGACGACGTCACGGCCGCCGCGGGAACGAGCTGAAGTCGGGCTTGCGCTTGGCCTTGTACGCCTCCCGCCCTTCGCGGGCTTCGTCGCTCCCGTAGAACAACAGGTTGGCGTCGTGGGCCAACTGCTGCAGGCCGGCGAGCCCGTCCTCGTCGGCGTTGAAGCTGGCCTTCAACAGCCGCAGGGCGAACGGCGACAGGGCCAGCATCTCGCGGCACCACTGCACGGTCTCGACCTCGAGCTCCGACAGGGGCACGACCTTGTTGACCAAGCCCATCTCGTAGGCCTCGTCGGCGCCGTACTGACGGCACAGGAACCAGATCTCCTTGGCCCGCTTGGGCCCGACCAATCGCGACAGCACCGATGCGCCGAAGCCGCCGTCGAACGAACCCACCTTGGGGCCGGTCTGGCCGAAGCGGGCGTTATCGGCCGCGATCGTCAGGTCGCACACGACGTGCAAGACGTGGCCGCCGCCGATGGCGTATCCGGCGACCATGGCCACCACCGGCTTGGGCAGGCGCCTGATCTGCACGTGGAGATCGGTCACGTGGAAGCGCCCGACGTTCGAGCCCCGTGCATCGGTGGTCTCGTAGCCGGAGTCGCCCCGCACCCGCTGGTCGCCGCCGGAGCAGAAGGCGCGGGTGCCCTCGCCGGTGAGGATGACGACGCCGACGTCGGGGTCTTCGCGGGCCAACTCGAAGGCCCGCGCCATCTCGATCACCGTCTCGGGCCGGAAGGCGTTGTGGACCTCCGGCCGGGCGATAGTGATCTTGGCGATGGACCCGCCCTCGACGTCGGCCACCTCGTAGCGGACGTCCTCGAAGTCCGAGGACCCGAGCCGCCACTCCGCACCCGGCCGGATCGCACTCTGAGAGTTGTCACTCATACGGTCGCGTACGCTACCCGCGGTGCCGAAACTGGTCGCACTCGCGCTCCCGCCCGGGCCGAGGTTCGTCGAGGAGCTGGCCGCGGCCTGGGCCGCGGGCGACGCCGTCCTCCCCGTCGATACCCGCCTCCCCGAGCCGGCGCAGCGGGCCGTCGTCGAGGCACTCCGAGTGGGCGAGCCCGTCGAAGCCGGCGACGCCCTCGTGGTCGCGACCAGCGGAACCACCGGCGCGCCCAAGGGCGTCGTCCTCACCCACGAGGCCGTCGCCGCCTCGGCCGAGGTCACCAGCCGGCGCCTCGGCGTCGACCCCGCCACCGACGTGTGGCTGGCGATACTCCCGGTGGCCCACGTTGGCGGGCTCAGCGTGGTGACGCGGGCGCTGGCCACGGGGACGCCCTTCACCTTCGACGAAGCCGACGCCGCCACCCTCACGTCGGTCGTGCCCACCCAGGCCGACCGCCTCGACCTGAGCCGCTTCCGCAAGGTCCTCGTGGGCGGTAGCGCGGACTGGCGCGACCGCCCGTCCAACGTCGTGTCGACCTACGGCCTCACCGAGACCGGCAGCGGTGTGGTCTACGACGGCGTGCCCCTCGACGGCGTCGACGTGCGGGTCGACGGCGCCACCGGCGAGATCTCGATCAGGGGACCGATGCTGCTGCGCGCCTATCGCGACGGCACCGACCCAAAGGACGCCAACGGCTGGTTCCGCACCGGCGACGGCGGCCACCTCGACGACGACGGCCGACTCGTCGCCCACGGCCGGCTTGCTGACGTGGTCGTGACC
This sequence comes from Actinomycetota bacterium, assembly GCA_034668185.1. Classification (GTDB taxonomy): domain Bacteria; phylum Actinomycetota; class Acidimicrobiia; order Acidimicrobiales; family CADCTF01; genus DATLED01. The sequence goes on along the minus strand of JAXDPV010000177.1, from coordinate 13,686 downwards.
GGAGGCGAGAAGGTGTGGCCCACGCCGGTCGAGGACGCGTTGCGCACCCATCCGAGCGTGGGAGACGTGGCCGTGGCCGGCCTCCCCGACGACGAGTGGGGCCAGCGGGTGGTGGCGTGGGTCGTGCCCGCGCCCGAACACGTCCTCGACCTAGGCGTTTTGCGCGAACACGTGAAGCAGGTGCTACCCGCTTTCGCCGCGCCCCGTGAGTTGATCGTGGTCGAACAGCTCCCCCGCACGCCTAGCGGCAAAGTCCTGCGCAAAGAACTCCCCCGTAACCGTTAGGCCGGAGCGGTCGGAAGGGTAAGACCCCTTCACGTCGTCGGCGGAAGACGAGGGGAGATCGAAGACATGCGTCAACCACTCACGCGGGAGGCAATCTCCAAAGCTGCGCGGGACATCCTCGTAGCCGAGGGCCTCCATGCCGTGTCGCTGCGACGCGTGGCCAGCAGCCTGGGCGTCACCGCGCCGGCGCTGTACGCCCACGTCATCGACAAGCGAGACCTGTTGCAAGGCATCGTCGAACGCGAGATCGAAGACCTGCTCGAGCAGTTCAAGGCCGTGCCCGCCAGCGACCCCATCGACCGGCTGCGGGCCATGTCCCAGGCCTACATCGCCTGGGGCCTGCGCAACCCCGACCTCTTCCGGGCCATGTTCCTCTTCCGGCCCGAGCTCACGGCCGAGCCCCGTTCCGAGGCGCCAGCGTTGAGCTCGCAGATCCACCGGGCCTTCGTCGACGACGTCCGCCGGGCCCACGAGCAGGGCGCGCTCGGCGACGGCGACCCCGAGCTGGCCGCGCTGACGGTCTGGACGACGGCCCACGGCGTGGTCACGACCCTGCTGTCGGGCCCGCCCCTCGACCTCGACCTCAAGGACAAGCTGGCCGACGCCGCGGTGAACACCGCCATCACCGGCCTGTGCCACGGAGCCCTCGTCCCCGCTTGAAGGGGTGACGCCCTAGACCGCACCCCGTCCGACGAGGGCGCCGCCGTCGATCACCAGGGTGTGCCCGGTCATCCATGACGACGCGTCGCTGGCGAGGAACAGCGCGCCGTTGGCGATGTCCTCGGGCTCGCCCAGCCGCTTCAGGGGCATCCGCTTGGCGACCTGCTCCTCGGCCGGCTCCCACAGGGCGCGGGCGAAGTCGGTCTTGACCAGGCCGGGCGCGATGCCGTTGACCCGCACCTTGGGGGCGAGCTCGGCGGCGAAGTGGCCGGTGAGGTGGATGAGGGCGGCCTTGGTGTTGTCGTAGACGCCGATGAAGCCGCCGTAGCTCATGCCGCCGATCGAGGCGATGTTGATGACCGTGCCGCCCTTCTCCTTCATGGCCGCCTCCCACGCCTTCTGGGTCCAGACGAACGGGCCCCTGAGGTTGACCTGGTAGGTCTTGTCGTAGCGGCCCAGGTCGATGTCGATGGCCGGGCCCATGTAGGGGTTGGTGGCGGCGTTGTTGACCAGGATGTCGAGGGCGCCGAAGCGTTCGAGGGTGGCGTTGACGCACGCCTCGGCCTGGTCGGGCTCGCCGGCGTTGGCCGCGAACACCGCGGTGTCGCCGCCGATCTCCTTGGCCGCTTCTTCGAGGGCGTCCTGCTTGCGGGACGAGAGCATCACCTGGGCGCCGGCGTCGGCGTAGGCCTTGGCGATGGCCATCCCGATGCCGCGTGAGGCACCGGTGACGAGTGCGACCTTGCCGTCGAGTCTGAGATCCATAGGCCGTTGAAGCTAGCGGGCCGCGCGACGATGGGCGGCCGTGAACCGCCTCGCCGACGAGACCAGCCCGTACCTCCAGCAGCACAAGGACAACCCGGTCGACTGGTATCCGTGGTCGGACGAGGCCTTCGCCCGTGCCGTTGCCGAGGACAAGCCGGTGCTGTTGTCGGTCGGGTACTCGGCGTGCCACTGGTGCCACGTGATGGCCCACGAGTCGTTCGAGGACCCATCGGTGGCCGCGGTCATGAACGCCTCGTTCGTCAACGTCAAGGTCGATCGGGAGGAGCGGCCCGACGTCGACGCCATCTACATGGAGGCGACCCAGGCCATGACCGGCAGCGGCGGTTGGCCGATGACGGTGTTCCTCACGCCCGACGGCCGTCCCTTCTTCGCCGGAACCTATTTCCCGAAGACGTCGCACCACGGGCGGCCGGGGTTCGTCGACGTCATGCGGGCGGTGCAAGAGGCGTGGTCGGCCCGCCGTTCCGAGGTGCTGGAGCAGGCCGACCAACTCGCCGAATCGGTGCGGGCTCGATCGACGTTGTCCGGTGCTTCTGACGAGCACGGCCACGCGCTCGATCGTTCGATGTTGGCCGCGGGCTACGAAGCCCTGCGTTCGATGTACGAGCCCGAGTGGGGCGGCTTCGGCCGGGCCCCGAAGTTCCCCCAAGTGTCGTACCTCGAGCTGTTGTTCCGCGCGTATTCGCTGAACGGTTCCGACGAAACGTTGGCGATGATCACGACGACGTTGGACGCGATGGCCTCGGGCGGGATCTACGACCACTTGGGCGGCGGGTTCTCGCGCTACTCGGTCGACGCCTTCTGGATGGTGCCCCACTTCGAGAAGATGCTCTACGACCAGGCCCAGTTGTTGCGGGCCTACGTCCACGGATGGCAGCTCACGGGCAACCCGAACTGGCGCCAGGTGGCGTCGGAGATCGTGTCCTACGTGTTGCGCGACCTGCGTTCTGCGGCCGGCGGGTTGTGTTCGGCCGAAGACGCCGACTCCGAGGGCGAGGAGGGCAAGTTCTACGTCTGGCGGCCCGAGGAGATCGCATCGGTGCTCGACGGCGAGGGGCTGACGGCCGTTGCCAACGAGTGGTGGGGCGTGACCAAGTCGGGCAACTTCGAGGGGTCGAACATCCTCCATCGCCCTGAACGTGGTGCGTTGGTTCGTCCTGACGACGTCGAGCGGGCGCGGGCGTTGTTGTTCGACGCCCGTTCGTTGCGGGTGCGGCCAGGCCTCGACGACAAGGTGCTCACCGAGTGGAACGCCATGTTCGTCAGCGCGCTGGCCGAGGCGGGGGCGGCGATGGGCGAGCCTTCGTGGGTCGCGGCGGCCGAGGCGACGGGCGACTTCTTGTTGCAGTCGATGCGTGGTGCGTCCGATGGGCGTTGGTTGCGGTCGTGGCAGGGAGGCCGGGCCAACGACCGGCTGCCGGCCTACGCCGTCGACCATGCGTGGTTGGTGGACGCCTTCACCCGGCTTGGCGAGGCCACGGGGTCGGCCCGCTGGATCGCGGCGGCTCGTGGCGTCGCCGACGAGCTGTTGCGGTTGTTCCTCGATCCGGACGAGGGCGGTTTCTTCACCGTCGGCCACGACGCGCAGCAACTGTTGGTGCGGCAGAAGGACTACTACGACGGCGCGACCCCATCGGCCAACGGGGTCGGCGCGGTGGCGTTGTTGCGGCTGGGGGCGTTGACCGGTTCGTCGGCGTACACCGCGGCCGGCGAGCGGGTGTTGGCGTGGTTGGCCGAGTCCATGGCCCACCATCCGCAGGCGTTCACCTTCGCCCTGGCCGGCGTCGACCTGGTGGCGTCGGGCATCGACGAGGTCGCCATCGTCGGCCGTGACCGTCCCGACCTGGTGACCGCCGTACAGGGTGCCTACCTGCCGAGGGCGGTGCTGGCGTGGGGCGAGCCCTACGACTCGCCGTTGTGGGAGGGGCGGGCCGCCGGTTTGGCCTACGTGTGCCGTGACTTTTCGTGCAAAGCGCCTGTGTCCGACGTCGATTCGCTGATGTCCGCCCTGGGCGGGGGTTGAGGGTGGAGAATGGGGGCGATCATGCAGGTGCGCCTCCTCATGCTGGCGAGCAGTCCTCGGGGCGGCGCGGCCGTCGACCTCGACGCCGGCACCTTGGTGCGGGCCCACTGGACCGACGCTTCGCCGGTGTTCGAGCCCTACGACGTGGTCGAGGCTTCGTCGGCCGACGACGAGGAGCTGGCCTTCGCTTCCGATTCGGTGGTGGCCTCGGGCCCTGCGTGCGTCGGGACGATGCGGGGACGGCGGGCGGCCCGGTTGCTGCGGCCGATCGTGCATCCATCGAACCAACCGTTGCTCGGCGCCGCCGGGCCGACGGTGCCGTACTGGACGTTGCGCTCCGACCAGCCGAGCGTGGCCTTGCTCGAGCCGGCGGCGGGGCCCGTCGTCGAGCGGGAGGCGGGTTCGTCCCGGCTGTGGTGCCGCTTCCGCTGGCGCCGGCTCGACCACGATCTGCCGCTCGACGACCATCGCCTCGACGAGCGGCTCTCGCACCCCACCGCCACCCGCTTGTCGGGCGGCACCCTCGCCCGGGCCTTGGGCTGGAAGCCCGACCGCCTGTTGGTGGTCCTCACCCCTCCCCGCGAGGGCGTCTGCCACAAGGTCGTCGCCGGTATGCTCCCCCGCCCGTAGCCCCTCCCTCGCCGGCGATCCGCGAGGCCGTCACACCCCCTCCGTATGCTGCAAGGGTGAGGGCGAGACCGGGGGGGCGACCGTTGTACGGGCTCGACATCGAGACCGACACGTCGGCCGACGGGCTCGACCCTGGGGTCGCGGCCGTGGTGGCCGTCGCTCTCTCTTCTGACGACGGTGGCGAGGTCGTGCTCACCGGTTCCGAGGCCGGCATCCTCGCCGCCCTCGACGCCCACCTGGCCGAGTTCGATCCTGGGATCGTGGTCACGTGGAACGGCGGTGCCTTCGACCTCCCGTTCCTGGCTGCCCGGGCCGCCGAGGCCGGCGTCCCCCTCGGCCTCGAACTGGCGTGGGACCCGGCGGCCTATCGCCCCGGCCGGCGCCCGCTCCCTGGCCATATCGGCACCTACGCCGCCGCCTGGTACGGCCATCGTCACGTCGACGCCTACCGTGCCTGGCGGGCGCTGGCCGGCCCCGACGAGTCCTGCGGTCTCAAGGCCGTCGCCCGCTCCGTCGGCCTCGACCCCATCGAGGTCGAGGACATGGCCTCGATCCACACCCTCCTCCCCGACCCCCTCCGCCGCTACGTCGCCTCCGACGCCTCCCTCGCCCGCCGCCTCGCCCAACTCCGCTGGCGCGACGTCCGCCGCTTCGTCGACCACCTCCCCCCCGGCGGCCAACTCGCCCTCGGCTGACCCCTTTCGCACACTGGCGCCGCCCACGCGGCACCTCACTGTGCGAAAGCCACGTTGGCCCGCACGCCCCACGCTTTCCCGTCACGAGCTTTCGGCCACGAACGCGCGCCATAGCACGCGCCATTGGCCGAAAGCGGGGGTGGCGTGCCGCAAGCGGGCGTTACGGGGCGGTGTAGCGGGCGAGGAGGCGGGTGGCGGCGGTGGGGGCGACGTGGGTGAGGGAGGGCGGGGACAACACGCGGGCTTCGGGGCCGACGCGCAGCAACAGGCGCTCGAGCCAGCGTTCGCCGGTGACGGCCAGGCGGACCTGGAGCCGGCCGTCGGCGAGTTCGTCGACGGAAACGGCCGGGTAGGTCTCGACGACCCAGCGGGCCGACGGCGGGAGGTCGAGCTCGACCTCGGTGGTGTCCTGGCCGCCGGAGAAGACCCGAGGCGGCGGCCGAACCCCGCCCGGCACGACGAACGTCTCGCCCGTCGCCGCCGCCGAGCGCAGGCGGTCGACCCGGAAGTGGCGGACCTCGCCGCTCGAAGCATCCAGGGCGGTCACGTACCAGCGGCCCTCTTGGGAGAACACCAGCCACGGGTCGATCGAGCGGCTCGTCACCTCGTCACGCCACGCCGAGTAGTACGACACCGACAGGCGGGCACCGGACTCGACGGCGTCCCGCACCAACGACAAGAACGGCGGCGCGCCCAGGTCGACCGACACCGATCCGGAACCCAACGCCGACTCCAGCTTCGACAACGCGCCCCCCAACGCCGCCGAGTCGGCGCCGGGCACGTCGAGCAACGCACGGCCCGCGGCCAACACCGCGAAGCCCTCGGTCGGCGTGAGCCGCATCGGCCGGTTGAAGTACGGCCCCTTCCACGCCAGCACGGTGCCGTCGTCGTCGAGCATCACCGAGATCATGTGCTCGGCACCGTAAGGCGGAACCCCGCAACACATGACCAGGTTCAGGTCCCGCACCACGTCGTCCTCGGAAACGCCGAACCGGGCAGCCAGCTCGGCAACCGTCGAACCGCCGGCCTCCAACACCCATGGCACCATCATCAGCATCCGGCGCAAGCGCTCGGCGAAGTTCGACCTCGCCATCAGCCGCCCGCCCCGGCGATCGACTCCAACCACGACACGATCCACCCACGCAACGCCGGCGGCCCGACGACTTCGGCGTGGTCGAGCAGCCCAAGCACCCACGAGCGGAACGCGGCCCGCTGCACCACCGGCATCGTGATCGTCACCGAACCGTCGTCGTGGCGTTCGACCGAAGCCGACGACCCCGCCTCGGCCACCGCCTTGCCGGCCAACACCGCGTCGACCCGAACCACCGCCGACTCCGAAGGAGACGAGTCGTCGCCCCCGATCAGCCACGGCTCCCGGGGCATGGCCGCCTCCGACGACGAAGGCGCCGACGGCCGCCGGACGAACGAACGCACGTCGCCGACGGCCACCGACGACGAATCGATCCGGTCGACACGAAAGTTCCGTTCCGCCGAGCGCACCCGGTCGAAACCGTGCAGGTACCAGTTGCCGTCGCGGAAGAAGAGCATCGCCGGCTCGACCGTACGGGCCACGCCGCCGTGCGAGAACGTCACCAACGAACGCCGGCGGATGGCGCCGTGCAACACCGGCAACAAGGGATGCTCCTCGAGGTCGGCGGCCAACGAAAGCGTCGGACCCGACCCGCCCTCGGAACCGCCCAACGTCAGCTTCTGCAACGCCGAGCCGCCGCCCTCGCCGCCGCCCAAGGGAACGGCGGCCACCGCCAATCGCAACGCCACCTGCTCGGCCTCGGTCAACCCCAGGTCGGGCAGGTAGTACTCCGACGGCGGGATGCGGTACCGGCCGTCGTACTCGACCAGGGGGATGTCCTCGTCCCGCAACAGCTTCTTGTCCCGCTCGAAGGCCCGCCTGGCCGAGTCGTCGCCGGGCGGGTAGCCGGGGATGGCCTCGAGGATCTCGGCGAAGGTCGCGCCCTTGTCGGTGTCGAGCAGGAACGTGACCAGGTTGGCCAGCCGCTCGAAGCGATCGTCGGTGGAGGGCGGGTCGGCCACGCCCGCCAGTGTTGCCGATCGAGTGTCGCTAGCTCAGCATCCAGAGGTCGTCGACGGTGAGGTGCTCGATGTACCCCAGCGCCGCCGCCACCGCGAACGCCCGCAGGTCGTCCTCGGTCAGCGGGTGCTCGAACACCTCGATCAACGTGGCCTCGCCGGTGAGCGGGTCGTTCGACCAGAGCTCGGTGCGCCCCGAGCCCTGACCATCGAAGTCGTACATGGCTCTACCGTTCCCACCCGGCGAAGGCGGCGAACGTCCGATCGACCTGGCCCCGCCCGAGCACCGCCGGCAGCCGCCGCAGCCAGCGCACCAACTCCTCGGGTCCCCCGACCGGCCGCCGCCTGGCCCACCACCGCCGCCGCACCGAAGCACCGTGGATGCACACGAACGACCGCACCGGCACCGAGGCGCCCACCGCCCGGGACACGACGTCGACCTGCATGGCCACCTGCGAACCCACGTCGTCACGCCGGCGACCGTCGAGCCAGATCCCACGGCGGCCGACCCGCACCGACCCCCGCCACCGCTTGGTCTCGACGACCACCACCCCGCACCGGCCCACGACCACGTGATCGATGTTCCACCGCCGCCCCGGAGGAACGAGGTCGTGGAGCACGGAGAACCCGCGCCCCAACGACTCCAAGACGTCAGCCGTCCACTCCTCGCCCACCGCCCCCGCCGCCCACCGGCGAGCGACCGACCGCCGGTGCCGCCACCAAAGAAGGACGACGACGATGGCCGCACCAAGAACGACGTACGGCGTCAGGCCACCCGCTCCGCCAACAGTCGCTGGAACCGATCGGTCGACAACTGGCGGCACGCCGATTCGTAGGCCGCCTTGGCCACCACATCCCAGCCCGACCGGCGCATCATGTTGAGCCCGTGGATGCGCAGCTCGCCGACCGATGGGCGGATGAGGAACACCTCGGCGCCACGCCGCCGGGCCGCCTCCATCTCGTCGACGACCATGCGGGCCGGCACCCGGCGCACCAACTGGGACAGGGGCGAAGGCAGCGAGCCGCCGGTGTCCCAGGCCAACGGCACCGAGCCGATGATCAACGAGCACCCGGCATTGGCGGCCACGTCGAGGTTCGACGTCGAATGGACGCCGCCGTCGACCAACGTCATCCGACCGACACGCACCGGCGGGTAGATGCCGGGGATGGCGCACGCCGCGGCCACCGCCTCGGGCAGGGTCACGAGCGGCGCCCGCCCGGGCCGGCCCAACACCACCCGACGACCGGAGTCGATGTCGACGGCGCACAACCACAACGGCTTGTCGGGCCACGAAGACGGAAGCTCGGAAGCGAAGCGCCGGCGCCCCTCGGTCATCTCGAACACCCCGCCGGGGAACACCCGCCCGAGCGCGGCGGGCAAGCGGAACCACGGCACCGGGATCGGCAGCAGCGAGCGGCCGGCCACGTAGGCCGAGCCCACCAACCGGCGGGCCAACGTCAGCGGGTCGGAGAAGGCCGGCGCCAGGATGCCCCGGGCACGGGAGTCGAGCTCCTCGACCGACAACCCCTCCACCGATGGGTCGGTGCCCATGGCCACTTCCCAGAACTGCTCGGTCGACCAACCCGAACGCACGTAGGCCCCGGCCACCGCCCCCGCCGACGTCCCGACGATCAGGTCGGCGTCGTCGGGCACGATGCCGCCGACGCGCTCCAGGGCCCGCAGGACTCCCGCGTGGTAGGCCAGACCGACCGTGCCGCCGGCACCAAGGACCAACCCGAGGTGCATCAGGGAAGTGTCACCGGAGCCCGCAACACGCGGGTGGATGCACTACTTGCCAGCGGAGAGCTTGGCCGCCAGGTCTTCGGCCATGGCCCAACCGAAGGCGATGAGCTGGTCGCCCCGCTTGCGGTTCAGCGGCTTCACGAACTCGGCGAAGCGGCCGTCGAGGGCCTCGGGCTTCAAGGCCTCGTGGTCGAGACATCCGGCCGGCGAACCGTCGCCCGCGACCACGAAGGTGCGGTCGTCGATGCGGCCCTCGGCGCCGAAGCGCTTGGCCAGCCGCCGGCTCCACGCCCGCTCCTCGCCGGTGGCCTTGTGGTCGGGCCGGGGCACGATGTCCTCCAACCCACGGAAGGCCAGGTACCCGGAGGCGTCGATGAGCCGGGTGCCCACCAACACGTCCTCGTCGGGGAAGGCCAGCACCGCCCGCCGGTACTGGTCGGTCATCATCGCCTTGAGCACCGTCTCCCGCTTGGAGTGGCGCTTGACCGAGGCAAGCCCCACCAGGAGGCACGGCGTGCCCCCGATGCGTTCGAGGGTGCAGAACGAGTAGCCGAGGAGCTTCCCGTTGTCACGGGCCTGGGTCACGAGGACCCATTCCTCCCGTTGCTTGGACAGGAGACCGACCTCGAAGCCGGCGGGGCCGTCGGCACAGATGTCGGCCATCTCCCCCATCTCGGCATCCGAGAGAGCGGTGCAGTCCTTCGTGTCGACCTGAATCGGCATACAGCGAGACTCCCCTACTTGACCGTGCGGTCGGAGAGTTTAGTCGCCACCCTGGAATTGGGGCGAACGGGGGCCTCAGAGGACGCTGTTCGGGCCCAAAAGTACCCGTACTTCGGCCAGGAGACCGTTGCCGGCGTTGATGCCGAAGTCGTCAGCCAGGCGGATCACCGTCTCCCCCACGTGGAGGAAGACGGGCGAGTCGCCGGGGTGGTCGAGCAGGAGCGCCTTGAGCTCGTCGACCTTGCCGTCGGTGAGGGTGGCCAGGGGCAGCTCGAGGTGGACGGGGGGCCCGAAGTCGGGGTGGAGCTCGACCGGCCGCACCTCCATCACGACCAGCTTCGCCGGCTCCTCCCGCTTGTCGAGGCGGCCCTTCACGCACACGACGGCGTCGTCCCGCAGCAGCGAGCCGTAGTCGAGGTGGGTGCGGGGGAAGACCCACGCCTCGATGGCGGCCTCGAGGTCTTCCAACACGAAGGTGGCCATCAGGTCGCCCTTCTTGGTGTACTTCCGGGCCAGAGAGGTGATGACCCCGCCGACCGTCCGCATCTCGCCCTCGGCCGTCTCCCGGAGGTCGTTGATCGAGCAGTCGACCAGCTTGCGCATCGCGGCCTCGGCCCCCATGAGCGGGTGGTCGGAGACGTACAACCCGAGCATCTCCTTCTCGAACGAGAGGCGTTGCATCTTCTCGAACTCGTCGGTCGGGATGGCGATGCGGTCGATGGCCGGCGCCGCCTGCTCGGTCTCGTCCAACGAGAAGAGGTCGAAATGGCCGACGGCTTCGTACTTCCGCCGTTCGAGGGTGCGGTCGATGATGCGCTCGTGGACGAACACCAGGCCCTTGCGGGTGTGGCCCAGGCTGTCGAAAGCGCCGCCCTTCACCAGTGACTCGATCGTGCGCTTGTTGAGCACCGACGGGTCGACCCGGTCGCAGAAGTCGAAGAAGTCGGCGAAGGGCCCGTTCTTCTCCCGCTCCTCGACGATGAGGCCGACGAGGCCGGCACCGACGTTGCGGATGGCCGACATGCCGAACGGGATGGCGCCGTCCTTCACCGTGAAGTCGGAGTACGAGAGGTTGACGTCGGGCACCTGCACCGGGATGCCCATGGTGCGGCACTCGGCCAGGTACTTGGCCGTCGAGTCCTTGTCGTCCTTGACCGAGGTGAGCAGCGCCGCCAGGTAGTGCACGGGGTGGTGGGCCTTGAGCCACGCCGTCTGGTAGGCGACGAAGCCGTAGCCGTAGGAGTGCGACTTGTTGAAGGCGTAGTCGGCGAAGGGCTCGATGATGTCGAACAGCTTCTTGCCGAGGTCGGGGCCGTAGCCGGTGGCCTCGCAGCCGGCGATGAACTTCTCCCGCTCCTTGGCCATGATCTTGCGGTCTTTCTTTCCCGCGGCCTTGCGGAGGTTGTCGGCGGCCTCCAGGGTGTAGCCGGCGAACTTCTGGGCGACCCGCATCATGCCCTCTTGGTAGATCATCAGGCCCTGGGTGTCGCCCAACACCTCTTCGAGGTCGGGGTGTAGGTACTCGATCTTCTTGCGGCCGTTCTTCCGGTCGGCATAGTCGTTGTGCATGTTGGCCGCCATCGGCCCCGGGCGGTAGAGCGCCACCAGCGCGGCCACGTCGTCGAACGACGTCGGCTTGAGCGAGCGCATCAATGCCCGCATGGGCCCGCCTTCGAGCTGGAACACGCCGATGGAATCGCCCCGCTGGAGGATCTCGAGGGTCGGCAGGTCGTCGAGGGGGATGTTGTCGATGTCGGGGCGCACGCCGGTGTCGGCCTCGATGAGGTCGAGGGCCCGCTCGATCACGCTGAGGTTGCGCAGGCCGAGGAAGTCCATCTTCAGCAGGCCGAGCTCTTCGACGCCGTGCATCTCGTACTGGGTGACGATCGGGGCGTCCTCGGGCTTCTCGCCGGGCCCGGGCTTGCGTTGGATCGGGAGGTACTCGGTGAGGGGCTGCTTGGTGATGACGACCGCGGCCGCGTGGATGCCGTCCTGGCGGCGCAGGCCTTCGAGGCCGCGGGCGACGTCGACCACCTTCTTCACGTCGGCGTCGAGGTTGTACATGTCCCGCAGGTCCTGGGCCGCGCGGTAACCGTCCTCGAACTTCTCGTTCTTGTCGAAGCAGGCGTACAGCGGCGTGTCCCGGCCCATCACCAGCGGCGGCATGGCCTTGGCGATCTTGTCGCCGACGGCGTAGGGGTAGCCGAGCACCCGGGCGGCGTCGCGCACCGCGGCCCGCGCCTTGATCGTCGAGAACGTGACGATCTGGGCCACGTGGTCCCAGCCGTAGCGGTCGGCGGCGTACTTGATCATGTCGCCGCGGTAGCGCTCGTCGAAGTCCATGTCGATGTCGGGCATCTGCTTGCGGCCCGGGTTGAGGAAGCGCTCGAACAGGAGGTCGTACTTGATCGGGTCGATGTCGACGATGCGCAGGCAGTAGGCGACGCAGCACCCGGCCGCGCTCCCTCGACCGGGCCCGACCCTGATCCGGCGGTCCCTCGCATACCTGATGAGGTCCCACACCACGAGGAAGTAGGCGGAGAAGCCCATCTCCCCGATGACCTTGAGCTCGTACTCCAGGCGCTCGGTGACCACCTCGGGCAACGCCTCGCCGTAGCGCTGGCGGGCGCCGTCGTAGGTGAGGTGGCGGAGGTACTCGTCCTGGTTCGTGAAGGGGTCGGGCAGCGGGAAGTTGGGCAGCTCGACCTTGTCGAAGTCGATCTCGACCTTGGCCCGCTCGGCGATCCAGAGGGTGTTGTCGCACGCCGACTCCCAGTGGGAGAACAGGGCCCGCATCTCGGCCGCGGTCTTGAGGTAGTGCTGGTCGCCCTCGAACTTGAAGCGGTTGGGGTCGTCGATGCTGCTGCCGGTCTGGACGCAGAGGAGCGCGTCGTGGGCGACGTGGTCTTCGCGATGGGTGTAGTGGCTGTCGTTGGTGGCCAGCAGCGGCGCCCCGATGCGCTTGGCGATCTCGATCAGCTTGGGGTTGGTCTGGCGCTGGGCGGCCAGGCCGTGGTCTTGCAGCTCGACGAAGAGGTTGTCGCGGCCGAAGATGTCCTGCAGGCGGGCGGCGAGCTTGGCCGCTTTCTCGTCCTGGTCGTTGAGCAGCGCCTGGAGCACCACGCCGCCAAGGCAACCGGTGGTGGCGATGACGCCCTCGTGGTAGTCCTCGAGCATCTTCCAGTCGACGCGGGGCTTGTAGAAGTAGCCCTCGAGGTAGGCCTCGCTGCTGAGCTTCAGCAGGTTGCGGTAGCCCTGGGTCGTCTCGGCCAGCAGGGTGAGGTGGTAGTAGAGCTTCTCGCCCCGGTCGCCCTCGCCGCCGGTGTCGTCGATGCGGCCCCGCCTGACCGGGCGCTCGGTGCGGCTCTCGGCGGCCATGTAGGCCTCCATGCCGATGACCGGGTTGACGCCCTGTTCCCGGCACGCCTTGTAGAAGTCGAGGACCCCGTACATGTTGCCGTGGTCGGTGATGCCGATCGCGGGCTGGCCGTCGGCCGCGGCCGCGGCCACGACCTCCCCGACCCGAGCGGCGCCGTCGAGCATCGAGAACTCGGTGTGGAGGTGGAGATGGGTGAAGGAGTCCCCCACGAGCGGCCTGATCCTTCCTTACATCGTTGTCATTTCGAAGGGTAGCGCAGGCCGCCCGGGCCCCGCGCCCGCCGCTGTACCGTGCGGTGTGATGACGACGGACGATGCCGTGGCCGCCCTCGAGGCCGAGGTCGCGGCCCTGCGGCGGGAGCTGGCCGAGCTGGCCCGCACCGACCAGCTCACCGGGCTGTCGAACCGGCGCCACCTCGACGAGCACCTCGACATGGTGGCCAGCGGCGCCCGCCGGCTCAAGGCCGCGATCACCCTCCTCCTGGTCGACGTCGACCGCCTCAAGCGGGTCAACGAGACCCATGGGCTGGCCGCGGGCGACGCCGTGCTGCGGGCCGTGGCCGAGCGGGTGGCCTCGGGGTTGCGGGGCGAGGACATGGCCGGGCGCTGGGGCGACGAGGAGCTGCTGGTGATACTCCCCCACACGCCCCTGGACGGCGGGTGGCGGCTGGCCGACCGCATCCGCCAGTCCGTCTGCGATGCGCCCGTGCCCC
>JAXDPV010000176.1:0-3965 GCA_034668185.1 Actinomycetota bacterium | reverse complement strand
GGGGCCAAGGTCGTGGTCGAGGCGGCCAACGGGCCGACGACGCCCGCGGCCGACGCCGTCCTCGATCGGCGTGGCGTGGTCGTGGTGCCCGACATCCTGGCCAACGCCGGGGGCGTCACCGCCTCGTACTTCGAGTGGGTCCAGAGCCGGCAGGGGATGGCATGGGAGGAGGACGACGTCGCCCGCCGCCTCCGTCGCTACATGGAAGAGGCGTTCGTGGCCGTCTGGGCCAAGGGCGAGTCCCTCGGCGTTTCGTTGCGCCGCGCCGCCTTCTCCCTGGCCATCGAGCGCGTCGCCGAAGCCATCCAAGCCCGCGGCCTCTTCCCCTAACCCCCTCCCGCTTTCGGCCAATCGCGCGCTGTAGGGCACGCGTTCGTGGCCGAAAGCGGTGGCTGGCATGGCCCGCCCGGGGCGGGCGGGCCTTCACCATGGTGGGTTCCTTTGGTGCCGTCGGGTCACGGCGGCGTCAAGGCCGCTTCGCGTCCCTTCGGGACGGCGCCTGTTCGGCGCCGGCCTTGACCCCGCCTCGGCGTTGGTTGCGTCCCCCACTGCCCGGCGGCCTGCTCGCTTTCGGCCAATTGCGCCCGCCCGGGCACGCGTTCGTGGCCGAAAGCACCGGCCCTCCGCTCGCTTTCGCACAGTGGCGTGCCCTCTGACCGGCTCGAGTGTGCAGAAGCGGCGGCTTCGCGGGGGGTTGACGGTGGAAAGCGTTTGCGGGGAATGGTTTGCTGAGCTAATTAGTTAGGCTCAGTATGTCCGTGCAGACGTCCGCCCATGCTGATCCGAAGCTGGTTGCCGGGTTGCGGCTGGTGGTGGGCCGGCTGGCGAGGCGGCTCAGGCAGCAGGCCGGCGGGGAAGTGACTCCGTCCATGCACTCGGCGATGGTGTCGGTCGAACGCCTCCAGCCCGTGCCCCTCGGGGAGCTGGCGGCGGTCGAGCGGGTCCAGCCGCCCACCATCACCAAGCTGGTGGCCAAGCTCGAAGACCTCGGGTACGTGGTGCGGGAGGCCGACGGCCGCGACCGCAGGATCGCCCGAGTGCGGTTGACGCCGGACGGCGTGCGCCACCTGGCCCAGAGCCGCAAGCGCAAGGACGCCTACCTGGCCGAGCGCCTCCGCCGACTCGACCCCGGCGACCGCAAGCTCCTCGAACAAGCCCTGCCCGTGCTCGAGCGCCTGGTGGGTGACGAATGACCCGCATCGCCCGCCAGACGTTCGCCTCGCTGGCGGTCCGGAACTACCGCATCTTCTTCTTCGGAATGCTGGTCTCGGCCAGCGGCACCTGGATGCAGAGCGTGGCCCAGGGCTGGTTGGTGCTGAAGCTCACCGACAGCGGCACCGCCGTGGGCCTGGTGACGGCCACCCAGTTCGTCCCGATGATGCTCGGCGGCGTGTGGGGCGGGGTGATCGCCGACCGCTTCGACAAGCGCAGGACACTGTTCGTCAGCCAGTCGATCCTGGCCGTGGCCGCGGCCGCCCTCGCCGTCGTCACTCTGACCGGGATCGTGCAGGTGTGGATGGTGTTCGCCTGCGCCCTGTTCACCGGCATCGGCACCGTGATCGACAACCCCACCCGGCAGGCGTTCGTGACCGAGCTCGTCGGCGCCGAGCGGATCGCCAACGCCATCGCGCTCAACAGCGCGATGTTCAACGCCGCCCGCATCGTCGGCCCGGCGCTGGCCGGGTTGCTGATCCTGGTCGCGGGAACGGGCACGTGCTTCGCCTACAACGCCGTCTCCTACATGGCGGTGATCGTGTCGCTCACGCTGCTGCGGCCCCACGAGCTCCAGCGGGGCCAGCCGGTCGGCCGGGCCAAGGGCCAGGTGCGCGCCGGGATGCGCTACGCCTGGGCCACGCCCGAGTTGCGCTCGACGATCCTGCTGGTCGCGGTGGTGGGCACGTTCGCCCTCAACTTCACCGTGCTCATGCCGGTGTTCGTGTCCGACACCTTCCACGCCGGCCCCGGAACGTTGGGCCTCCTGACCTCGGCCATGGGAGCGGGTTCGCTCGTCGGTGCGTTGATCGCGGCCGCTCGTTCGAAGCCGACGCCCCGCTTGCTCGTCACCTCGGCGTTCGCCCTCGGCGTGGTGATGCTGCTCGACGCGGCCTCGCCGACGTTGACCATGGCCGTGCCCATGCTGGCGCTGACCGGGGCCGCGACGATCACGTTCCTCTCGACGGCCAACTCGTCGTTGCAGATCCGCTCGTCGACGGCCATGCGGGGCCGGGTGATGTCGCTCTACCTGTTGGTGTTCCTCGGCAGCACGCCCATCGGCGGCCCCATCGTCGGCTGGGTGGCCCAGAACTTCGGCGCCCGTCAAGGGTTCGTGGTCGGGGGCGTGGCCTCGCTGGTCGGGGCCGTGGGCGCGGGTGCGGTCCTGCTGCGGGATCGCCGCCGGGACGAACAGCTATCCGACCCGGTGCTCGTCGTCTGAGGCTCACCGCCCCGGGTTGACACCGGCGAACATACGTTCGATAGTGGCCCGGTGGGGATGGCCGCCTTGCGGGAGATCGCCGGCAGGGTTGCGTCCGTCGGGGTGGCCGGCGAACGCACCCTGCCGGTGGTGCCGCCGTTGGCCGGCCTGTTCCCGGGCGGGGCGTTGCGGCGGGGGAGCGTGGTGTCGATCTCGGTCTCGGGGTCGTTGCTGCTGGGGGTGTTGGCCGGGCCGTCGGGCCAAGGGTCGTGGGTCGCGGCCGTGGGCCTGCCGTCGCTCGGGCTGGTGGCCGCGGCCGAGGCCGGGATCGACCTGGCCCGCTTCGCCCTCGTCCCTTCGCCGGGCCCCTCGTGGCCGGCGGTGGTGGCCGCGCTGCTCGACGCCATCGACGTGGTCGCGGTTCGACCTCGAGGCCGGGTGCGGCCGGTCGACGCCCGCCGCCTCGCCGCCCGGGCACGCGAGCGGGGGGCGGTCCTGGTCGTGGTCGGCGACGGGTTCGACGGCGCCGACCTCCGCCTCACGGTCCTGGCCTCGACGTGGTCGGGCCTGGGCCGCGGCCACGGCCTCTTGGGCGAACGCCGGTCGGACGTCGCCGTCTCCGGCCGCGGGGCCGCGGGCCGCGAACGCCGGGTGGCCGTCGTGTGGTGAAAACCGTGAGGACGATGGCGGTGTGGTGCCCCGACTGGTCGATCACCGCCGCCGGGTTGGCGCCATCGGTGCCGGCAGTGGTGGTCCACGCCAACCGAGTGGTGGCGACTTCGGCGGCGGCCCGCGACGAAGGCGTCGTCGAAGGGATCAGGAGGCGGGAGGCCCAGGCCCGCTGCCCCGAGCTCGTCGTCCTGCAACACGACCC
Source organism: Actinomycetota bacterium (assembly GCA_034668185.1). GTDB lineage: Bacteria > Actinomycetota > Acidimicrobiia > Acidimicrobiales > CADCTF01 > DATLED01. Next base: position 678 of record JAXDPV010000176.1, on the reverse strand, counting down.
CGACCGCGACGCCCGGGCCTTCGAACCGATCCCGGCCTCGATCGACCCGCTGTGCCCGAGGGTCGAGGTCGAGCGCCCGGGTTGGTGCCTGCTCGCGACCCGCGGCCCGTCCCGCTACTTCGGCGGCGACGAAGCCCTGGCCCAACGGGTGCGGACCGCCGTCCTCGACGCCAACCCCAACGTCGTCGCCGTCCGCATCGGCGTGGCCGACGGCGTCTTCGCGGCCAAGCTCGCCGCCCGCAGCAACGACCGCATCGTCGAACGAACCAAGAGCCGCGAGTTCGTGGCCCCGTTCCCGGTCACGGTCCTCGAACGGCCGGAGCTGGCCAGCATCCTGCAACGCCTCGGCCTCCACACCCTCGACGACTTCGCCGGCCTCGAACCGGCCAAGGTGCTGGCCCGCTTCGGCGTCGACGGCCAGGCCGCCCACCGCCTGGCGAGGGGCGAGGACGAACGGCCGATCGAGGCCACCATCCCCCCGCCCGACTTCTCGGTCGAGGCCGAGGTCGACCCGCCCGCCGACCGGGTCGACCGGGCGGCGTTCGTGGCCAAGACCCTCGCCGACGAGCTCCATGACGACCTCGCCGCCCGCGGCCTGGCCTGCACCCGCATCCTCGTCGAGGCCGAGACCGAGCACGGCGAGCACTACGCCCGCCTGTGGCGCCACGACGGCGCCCT
>JAXDPV010000175.1:0-7859 GCA_034668185.1 Actinomycetota bacterium | reverse complement strand
TCCTCCATCCGCTTCGCCCTGTTCTTCCTGGCCGAGTTCATGAACACCGTGACGATGTCGGCGGTGATCGTCACCCTCTTCCTCGGCGGGCCCAACGCGCCCTTCGGCATCGGCGAGAGCGTCGGCGGCGTCATCGGCGACTGGCTGCTGCCGGTGTTCTGGTTCGTGCTGAAGCTGTTCGTCTTCCTGTTCGGCTACGTGTGGTTGCGGGCGGCGCTGCCCCGCCTGCGCTACGACCAGCTCATGGACCTCGGGTGGAAGGTGCTGATCCCGGCGGCCCTGGCGTGGCTGATGGTGATCGCCCTGATCCAGATCGCGCCGTCGTCGTGGGCCGGTCGGGCCGCCTACCTCCTCGGCGGTGTCGGCGTGGGCGTGCTGTCGGCGGCCATGCTGTTGCGCTCGCTCAAGCTCGGGAGGGCGACGGTGCTGGAGGAGGACCTACACGGCTGATGGGCGCGCTCGACGGCTTCAAGGTGACGTTCCGGCAGATGTTCCTGCCCCGCGTCACCGGCCACTACCCCGAGGTCAAGCGGCCGAAGCCCGACCGCCACCACGGCCGCCACGTCCTCAACCGCTACGAGGACGGCATGGAGAAGTGCATCGGCTGCGAGCTCTGCGCCGGCGTGTGCCCGGCCCGCTGCATCTACGTGCGCGGCGCCGACAACCCCGTCGACGCCCCCGTCTCGCCGGGCGAGCGCTACGGCTTCGTCTACGAGATCAACTACCTGCGCTGCATCCACTGCGACCTCTGCGTCGAGGCCTGCCCGACCGAGGCCATCACCGAGTCGAAGCTGTTCGAGTTCTCCTTCACCAACCGCCAGGACGCCATCTACACCAAGGACGAGCTGCTGGTCGACGACGAGGGCAACCCCCGCCACCTCCCGTGGGAGCACTGGGCCGAGGGCGACGACGACCGCACCTCGGCGTGGATGCGGGCGACCTCGCCGTCGGGCGACGCCTCCTTCACCGGCGTGGTCCAGTGGTCGGGCGAGCTCGGCCGCGGCGTCATCGAGCCCGAGCTCCCGCAGGCCGACGCCGACGAGGAAACCGGCGAGCCCTGGACCGTCCTCTCCCAGAACCGGGGCGGCCTGTGAGCGGCACCGTCCTCGCCACCGTGGGCCGGGTCGACTTCGGGGTGTTCGTGGTCAGCGCGGTGATCATCCTCGCCGGCGCGTTCGGCGTGATCCTGGCCCGCAACCCGGTGCACTCGGCCCTCATGCTGGTGATGACGCTGTTCGGCGTGGCCGTGCTGTTCGTGGCCCAGGAGGCGCACTTCCTGGCCGCGGTGCAGGTGATCGTCTACGCCGGCGCCATCGTCGTGCTGTTCCTGTTCGTCATCATGCTCATCGGCGTCGACCGGGAGGAAGACCTCGAGGCCGATCCGCTGCCGGCGCAACGACCGCTGGCCGCCGGCCTCGGCGTGCTCATCTTCTTCCTCGTGATGATCCTCGCCCGGGCCAACAACTGGGCGACGGGCCGGCCGTCGGCGAGGGGCGTGGCCAACGGTCCCGGCGAGAACGTCGAGAAGCTCGGCCACTCGATCTTCACCACCTTCCTCCTGCCCTTCGAGGTGACCGCCGTCCTGCTGGTGATCGCCGTCGTGGGCGCGGTCGTGCTGGCCCGCCGCCCGCCCCGCCTCAGGGACGAGGTCGAGGAATGACGGTCGACGGAAGCTGGTACCTCATCCTCGGCGCGGTGCTGTTCACCATCGGCGCCGTCGGCCTGTTGATCAGGCGCAACGTGCTGGTGATGTTCATGTGCGTCGAGCTCATGCTCAACGCGGTGAACCTGACCTTCGTGACCTTCGCCCGGATGCTGAACGACATCGGCGGCCAGGTGGTCGTGTTCTTCGTGCTCGTGGTCGCGGCCGCCGAAGTGGTGGTCGGCCTCGGCATCATCGTGTCCATCTTCCGGCGGAGGGCAGGCGCCACCGCCGACGACCTCCACATCCTCAAGGGCTAGGGATGGACGTTCTCGACACCGCGTGGCTCGTTCCTGCCCTGCCGCTGGCCGGCTTCCTCGTGCTGCTCGCGGCCGGCCGCAAGCTGGGCGAGCCCCTGGCCGGCTGGCTGGCCACCACCGCCATCGGCGGCGCCTTCGTCACCACGGTGGTGCTGTTCGCCAAGCTCGTCTCACTGCCGGGCGAGGAGCGGCGCCACGTCGTCAGGCTCTTCACCTGGCTGCCGGTGGCCGGCTTCCACGTCGACGTCGCCTTCCTGCTCGACCCGCTGTCGATCACGATGGCGCTGTTCGTCACCGGCATCGGCACGCTGATCCACCTGTACTCGATCGGCTACATGCACGGCGACGAGCACTACCCCCGCTTCTTCCTCTACCTGAACCTGTTCGCCTTCTCGATGCTCGTGCTCGTGCTCGCCGACAACTTCCTCCTGAGCTTCCTCGGGTGGGAGGGCGTGGGCGCGTGCTCGTACTTCTTGATCTCGTTCTGGTTCACGAGGGAGACGGCCGCGGTGGCGGGCAAGAAGGCGTTCGTCACCAACCGCATCGGCGACTTCGGCTTCATGGTGGCCATGTTCTTGATGTTCGGGGCCTTCGGCACGCTGAACTACTGGGGCGCCAACGGCGTCTTCGAGCGGGCCGGCGAGCTGCCGGCTTACACCGCCTCGGCCATCGTGCTCCTGCTGTTCCTCGGGGCTTGCGGCAAGTCGGCCCAGCTCCCGCTCTACGTCTGGCTGCCCGACGCCATGGAGGGCCCCACGCCGGTCTCGGCCCTCATCCACGCGGCCACGATGGTGACCGCCGGCGTCTACCTGCTGTGCCGCTGCGCCCCCCTGCTCGGCGTGGCCGACCCGGCGGTGATGACCGTGATCGCCGTCATCGGCGCGGCCACCGCGCTCTTTGCAGCCACGGTGGCCTGCGCCCAGGACGACATCAAGAAGGTGCTCGCCTATTCGACGGTGAGCCAACTCGGCTACATGGTCCTGGCCGTGGGCTCGGGCGCCTACGTGGCCGCCATCTTCCACATGGTCACCCACGCCTTCTTCAAGGCCCTGCTCTTCCTCGGGGCCGGCTCGGTCATCCACGGCCTCCACGGCGAGCAGGACATGAAGCGCATGGGCGGCCTGCGCAAGTGGATGCCGATCACGTGGGCCACGTTCATGGTTGGTTGGCTGGCCATCTCGGGTGTGCCCCCGCTGGCCGGCTTCTGGTCGAAGGACGAGATCCTCGCCGGGGCCTGGAGCAAGAACCCGGCGCTGTGGGCCGTGGGCGCGCTCGTCGCCCTGCTCACCGCCTATTACATGAGCCGCCAGGTCTTCCTCGTGTTCTACGGCGAGTCGCGCTTCGACGACGAGCACACCAAGCCCCACGAGTCGCCGTGGACGATGACGCTTCCCCTGGTCGTGCTGGCCGGGCTGGCCGCCGTCGGCGGCCTGCTCAACCTGCCGGTGCTGAAGCGGACGCTGTTCCTCGAACACTGGCTCGAACCGTCGTTCGGCCCGGCCGTCGAGCACCACGTCCTCGAGAGCGGCGCCAAGATCGGGTTGGGCGCGGTCGCCGGCGTGGCCGCGATCGCCGGCATCGCCATCGCCTACCGCTTCTGGTTCCGGCGCAGGCCGGAGGAGAACGAGGCCCTCGAACCCGCCATCCTCGAACGGGCGTGGCGGGTCGACGAGGGCTATGCCGCCCTCGTCGGCGGCCCCGGCCGGATGGCGGCCATGTGGTCGGCCTTCACCGTCGACAAGGGCATCATCGACGGCGCCGTCAACGGGGTGGCCACCCTGGCCCGCGAGAGCGGCCAGCGACTGCGCCGGGTGCAGACGGGCTACGTCCGCAACTACGCCCTCGGCCTGGCCGCCGGCGTCGTCCTCCTGCTGGCCTGGACCGTGCTGCGGGTGGGCCTGTGATCGCCGCCGCCATCGCCGAGTCGGGCTCGGGCGCGGGCTTCCCGTTGCTCAGCGCGCTCGTCCTGTTGCCCGCCGTCGGGGCGGTGGCCGTCGCCCTCATCCCCAAGACCCAGGAGCAGGTGATCCGCCTCGTCGGGTTCCTGTTCTCCCTCGCCACCGCGGCACTCGCCGCCCTCCTGGTCATCAACTTCAAGAAGGGCGCGGCCGGCTTCCAGTTCCTCGAGTCCTACGACTGGATCAAGGACTTCGGGGTGGCGTGGAAGCTCGGTGTCGACGGCATCTCGCTGTGGTTGGTCGCGCTCAGCGGCCTCCTCTTCCCGCTGGCCCTGGCCGGCCCGGTGGTGAAGAAGAACGCCAAGAACTACGTGGCCTGGATGCTGCTGCTCGAAGCCGGCTGCATCGGCGTCTTCCTCGCCCTCGACCTCCTGGTGTTCTTCGTCTTCTTCGAGATCGTGCTGGTGCCGATGTACTTCCTCATCGCCGGGTGGGGCTACGCCAACCGCACCTACGCCTCGATGAAGTTCTTCCTCTACACCCTCTTCGGCTCGGCCTTCCTGCTGGTGAGCATGTTGGTGCTGGTCTTCCTCCACCAGAAGGCGACCGGTGAGCTGACCTTCGACGTGGTCAAGCTGGCCGAGACCCAGACGCTGGCGACCTCGACGGCACGGTGGCTGTTCCTCGGCTTCGCCATCGCCTTCGCGGTGAAGGTGCCGCTGTTCCCGCTGCACACGTGGCTGCCCGACGCCCACACCGAAGCGCCCACCGCGGGCTCGGTGATCCTGGCCGGCGTGATGCTGAAGCTCGGCACCTACGGCCTCCTGCGGTTCGGCCTCTACCTCTTCCCCCAAGCGGCCGTCGACCTCGGCCCGGTGCTGCTCACCCTGGCCACCATCGGCATCGTGTACGGCGCGGTCGTGGCCGCGGTCCAGAAGGACCTGAAGCGGTTGGTCGCCTATTCGTCGGTGGCCCACCTCGGCTTCATCGTCCTGGGCACCTTCGCCTTCACCAACCAGGCCATCACCGGCAGCGTGCTCCAGATGGTCAACCACGGCATCTCGACCGGCGCCCTCTTCTTCCTCGTCGGCATGATCTACGAGCGCCGCCACACCCGCGAGATCGCCGAGCTGCGGGGCCTGCAGAAGCCGGCGCCGATCCTGGCCGCGGTGTTCACCGTGGTGATGCTGTCGTCGCTCGGGCTGCCCGGGCTCAACGGCTTCGTGGGCGAGTTCCTCGTCCTGCTCGGCACCTTCGTGACCCACCGCTGGTGGGCGGTGGTGAGCGCGACCGGCGTCATCCTCGCCGCCGTCTACCTGCTGTGGGCCTACCAACGGGTGTTCCACGGCGAGCCCGACGAGGCCAACGCCTCGATCCCCGACATGTCGTGGCGGGAGCGGGCGGTGATGGCGCCGCTCATCGTGTTGATCGTGTTCCTCGGCGTCTATCCCAAGCCGGTGCTCGACCGCATCGAGCCGTCGGTGACCCGCCTGATCACCCACGTCGAGGACCACAGCGACTACCGCCAGCCGACCGTGACCAGGGAGGTGGCGGGCGGATGAACCCGATCGCCTTCCCCAACGTCGAGTACTCCGACATCGGCCCGATCCTCGCCCTCGTCGCCGGAGCCATGGCCCTGTTGACCTACGCCTCGCTGGTGCGGAAGAAGCCGCCCAAGGGCGCGTACGCCTTGTTCACCGTCTGCACCGCCGGCGCCTCGCTGGCGTCGTCGGCGTGGCTCTGGAACCGCTTCGACGAGCGGGGCCACGCCCCCCACTTCGCCTTCTCCAACATGATCTCGGTCGACGGTTTCGCCGTCTTCTTCTTCGTGGTGGTGGCCATCGCCGTGGCCTTGGCCGCGCTGTTGGGCGACAGCTACCTCCGGCGGGAACAGCTCGACGGCCCGGAGTACTACGTGCTCGTGTTGCTGTCGGCGGCGGGCGGGATGTTGATGGCCGCGGCCAACGACCTCATCGTCATCTTCCTCGGCCTGGAGACGCTGTCGATCGCGCTGTTCGTGCTGGCCGGCTTCCACCGCCGTCGCTCGGAGTCGGGCGAGGCGGCCATGAAGTACTTCGTCCTGTCGGCCTTCTCCTCGGCCTTCCTCCTGTACGGCATCGCCCTGGTGTACGGCTCGACGGGCACGACCAACCTGGCCGGCATCGCCCAATGGCTGGCGGCCAACGTGGCCGTCACCAACGGCGTGCTCATGGGCGGGCTGGCCCTGCTGCTCGTCGGCTTCGGGTTCAAGGTTGCCGCGGTGCCGTTCCACACCTGGACGCCCGACGTCTACCAAGGCTCGCCCACGCCGGTCACCGCCTTCATGGCCGGGGCGTCGAAGGCGGCCGGGTTCGCCGCCCTGCTGCGGGTGTTCTTCTCGACGTTCCACGTCATGCGCCTCGACTGGAAGCCGCTGATCTGGGCCCTGGCCGTGGCCTCGCTGCTGGTCGGCTCGCTCATCGCCATCGTCCAGACGGACATCAAGCGGATGCTGGCGTACTCCTCGATCAGCCACGCCGGCTACGTGCTCGTCGGGCTGCAGGCGGCCAACAACCGGGGCATCGCCGGCGCGCTCTTCTACCTGCTGGCCTACACCTTCATGGTGATCGGGTCGTTCGCCATCGCCACCGTCGTCGGGCGTCGGGGTGACGCCGAGCACTCCCTCGACGCCTATAAGGGACTGGCCCGACGGCGCCCCGCGCTGGCCTTCGGCTTCACCGTGTTGCTGCTGGCCCAGGCGGGCGTGCCGTTGACGTCGGGCTTCCTGGCCAAGTTCTACGTGATCTCGGCCGCGGTCCAGAGCCGGTCGTACGCCCTGGCCTTGATCGCCATGCTGGCCGCGGTGATCGCAGCCTTCTTCTACCTGCGGGTCATCCTCACGATGTTCTCGCCCGCCGAGGGCGACGACGACGAGTCCGCGGTGCCGGCCCCGCTGCCCGTGCCCTTCGGCGTCGGATTGGTGTTGGTCTCGGCCGTCGGCTTCACCCTGCTGGCCGGCATCCTGCCGAGCGTGTTCATCGAGTTCGCCAGGAACGCCACGCTCCTTTTCTAGAGGCGGCCAACCGTGCGCCTGACCCGGCGCATGACGTTGGGCAGTTGGGTGCGGCCGAGGTCGTCGAGGAGGCGGTCGGTCGGCGGCAGGTCGGCCATGACCCAGCGGGCGAACATGCCGTCGTCCATCCAGGCGGCGATGTCGGCCGAGAGGCGGGCCGGGGCGATCGAGCCCGCGGCCGTGAGCCGGCGGAGGTCGGCCCACGTCAACGCCTCGGCCAGATCGCGGGCTTCGGCCACGAGGGTGGACGGCGCCGGCCGGCGGCCGTGCTGGAGCTCGGCCAGCATCATGCACGGGTGCAGGGAGGCGAGCTCTGGCCACGTCATACGCCTGCGACCGCCACCGGCGGTGAGCGCCGCGAGCAGCCATTGGCCGCCGAAGAGCTCGGCGGTGGTACACGGCGGCGGGGCCGTCGGCAACCCGAGGCAACGCCGCAGCGCGTCGCCCACCTTCCCCTCGCCCGGCTGGTCGATCACGGTGCCGTCGTCGAGGGATGCGACCGCGTGCTCGTTGCCGGCGCGGGAGACGAGGGTGACGACCCGGGCCCGCCTCGGTCCGGGTGAGGCCACGCCGAAGCAGACGGCGCCGATCGCGGTCCACGACTCGGGGGCGACGAAGCCGAGGAGGTGCTCGAGAGGGTGCGACCCCTCGGGCAACGGCTTCGTGCCGAGCGAGACGACCTCGCCGTCGGGGTCGTCGGTGACCATCACGAGGAAGTGGGGTTGGTGCCAGCCGCCCTGGCGGGTGGCGTCGTCGAGCAGCGTCACCACACGCTCGAGCAGGTCGAAGGAATCGGTGGGCACGGAGGCTCCTCTCGTCGTTGCATACGAGGGAGCGGCGACGCTCCGAAACCTCCGGCGCAAGAAGAAAAGCACGGGCGGCGAGCGGTGGCAAGCTCTCATCCGCCGATGGCCGCCGATCCCGATTCCGTCCCCAACCAGGAGCAG
>JAXDPV010000174.1:0-22441 GCA_034668185.1 Actinomycetota bacterium | reverse complement strand
CTCGTGGTGCGGGGCGTGCAGTCGGGCCGTGGCCTCGGGCCCGACCCGCTGGCCCCGTCGGTCGACGTCGAGCGGCGCCGCCCGGCGGCCGAGTGGGAGGCCGCGGCCGCGGCCGCGGAGGCGGCCGGCAACTGGCGCGAGGGCTTGCGGTGCCGCTACCGGGCATTGGTCGCCCGGCTGGCCAGGCGGGGCGTGGTCGAAGAGGTGCCCGGCCGGACCGCGGGCGAGTACCGGGCCACGGTGCGGGCGACGTTGCCCTCGTCGGCGTCCGCCTTCGGCGAGGCCACCGACCTGTTCGAGGGCGCGTGGTACGGCGGCCGCTCGACCGGGCCGGCCGAGAGCGAAGCCTTCCGCGGGTTGGCCGAGCGGGTCGTGGCCGAATGAGCGCGCGCCGGGCCTTGCCCATCGTGTTGCTGGCGGTGGGCGTGCTCCTGATCGGCATGTTGAGCCGCAACGGCCGCAGCGGCGGCGCACCCCTCGACCCCCGCTCGACCGAGCCGTTGGGGGCGCGGGCGTTGGTGTTGCTGCTCGAACGCTTCGACGCGTCGGTGCGGGTCACCGGCGAGCTTCCTCCCGAGGGCGGCACCGCGGTGTTGTTGCGCGACCATCTCGGCACCGCCGACAGCCGCCGGCTCTCGCAATGGGTCGACCGCGGCGGCCGGCTGGTGGTGGCCGACCCCCTCTCCGACTTCGCCCCCGCCTTCGCCCGCGCCAGCGCGGACGTGTTCCGCGAGGACCCCGCGGCCAACGGCGACCTCACGTCGTCGGGGTGCGCCGTGGACGGCCTGGCCCAGGTGCGCCGGCTCCATGTTCCCGGCGCCGCCGCGTTCCGCACGCGTTCGACCGACACGGCCTGCTTCGCCATGGGCACGGGCTCGTTCCTCGTGGCCAGGAAGCACGGCCGGGGCACGGTAGTGGCCATCGGTGGCGGCGGCGGCCTGGTGAACGACGCCCTCGACCAGGCCGACAACGCCGCCCTTGCCGTCGGCCTGATGGCGCCTTCCCCGGGCACGGCGGTCCACCTGCTGCAGCCGTCCGCTCCCGGCTCGGGGCAGCGTTCGCTGGTGCAACTCGTGTCCCGTCGGGTGAAGGACGGACTGTGGCAGTTGCTCCTGGCCTTCGCCTTGTTCGCCCTGTGGCGGGCCCGACGGTTGGGCCGGCCACTGGTCGAGCCCCAGCCGGTGGAGATCGCCGGTTCTGAGTTGGTCGTCGCCGTCGGCAACCTGTTGCAACAGGGCCGCCGGCGGGACGCTGCCGCGGGGATGATCAGGTCGTCGCTGCGGCGCACGCTGGTCGAGCGGTTGGGCCTGCCCGCCGACGCCCCGCCCGAGGCGTTGGCCGAGGTGGCCGCGGGCCGCACCGGCGTCGACCGCGACACCGTGCTGCGCGCGCTGTCCGCCACCGTGCCCCCCGACGACGATGCGTTGGTCGTGCTCGCCAGAACCGTCGAGCTCCTTCGAAACGAGGTTGCCCATGCCCGATGAACCGCCCCGGCGCCGATCCCGCGCCTCGGCCCCGCCGGCCTCGCCCCGCGACGCCGTGCTGGCCCTGCGCGACGAGGTCGGCAAGGTCGTAGTCGGCCAGGAGGGCGCGCTGTCGGGCCTCGTCGCCGCGCTGCTGGTGCGGGGCCACGTGCTGCTCGAAGGCGTGCCCGGCGTGGCCAAGACGTTGTTGGTGAAGACCATCGCGGCGGCGCTGGATCTCGACTTCAAGCGGGTGCAGTTCACGCCCGACCTGATGCCGTCCGACGTCATCGGCCAGACGATCTTCGAGGCCCGGGGCGGGTTCCGTTTCCGTGAGGGCCCGGTGTTCTGCAACCTGTTGTTGGCCGACGAGATCAACCGCACGCCGCCCAAGACCCAGGCGGCCCTGCTCGAGGCCATGGAGGAGCGCCAGGTGACGATCGAGGGCGCGGCCCGTGCCCTGCCCGAGCCTTTCATGGTCGTGGCCACCCAGAACCCGGTGGAGTACGAGGGCACCTACCCGTTGCCCGAGGCCCAGCTCGACCGGTTCCTGTTCAAGTTGGTCGTGCCCTACCCGTCGGCCGAGCAGGAGCAGGCGGTCCTGGCCCGCCACGACGAGGGCCTCGATCCCCACGACATCGTCGGTGCCGGGGTGCGTCCGGTGGCCGGCGTCGCCGACCTGGCCGCGGCCCGGGTCGAGGTCGACGCCGTGCGCTGCGACCCGGCGGTGCAGGGCTACATCGTGGCCCTGGCCCGGGCCACCCGTGAATCGCCCTCGGTGTCCCTGGGCGTGTCGCCCCGCGGCGCGGTCGCGTTGTTGCACGCGTCGAAGGCATGGGCGTGGTTGGCGGGGAAGGACTTCGTCACGCCCGACGAGGTCAAGGCGGTGGCCAAGGCCGCGCTGCGCCACCGCCTGCAGGTGCGACCCGAGGTCGAGCTCGAAGGGGGCACCCCCGACGGCGTGCTCGACGGCGTGCTGGCCACCGTTCCCGTGCCCCGTTGACCTTGCGCTTCGTGCCGGTGCCGACGGGCCGGCTGGCGGTGGTGGCCGCGGTGTTGTCGTTGGCCGTGGCCCTGTTCCCCGGCGACTCGACCACCGGGTTGGTGGTGGTCGACGGCGCTCTGTTGTTGGTGGCCTTGCTCGACTGGACGCTGGCCGTGCGGCCTTCGGCGGTATTGGTGGGTCGCTCGATGCCCGGCGTGGTCGCGTTGGGCGAGGAGGCCACGATCACGTGGTCGGTGTCGGTGCCCGGCTCCGACCGGCCGGTGCAGGTGGCGTTCGCCGATGAGCTGGCGCCGTCGTTGCGCGCCTCCCGCCGGCGGGTCTCGGTGGCGGTGCCGGGGGGCGGCGGCGGCCGGGCGACGACATCGGCGACCATCCGTCCGTCACGTCGTGGCCGGTTCTCGGTGAGCGAGTTGGTGGTACGGGTGCCGGGCCCGCTGGGCTTGGCGGCGCGCCAGGATCGGCGGTCGTTGCCGGCGACGCTGCGGGTGTACCCACCGTTCCGTTCCCGTGAGGAAGCCGAGCTGCGCATCAACCGGGCCCGCATCCTGGAGGTCGGGTTGCGGTCGGCCCAGGGGCGGGGCGGCGGCACCGAGTTCGACGCCATGCGGGAGTACGGGCCAGACGACGAGTTCCGGCGCATCGACTGGCCGGCGACGGCCCGGGTGGGCAAGCCGATCGTGCGCACGTACCGGGCCGAGCGCAATCAGACGGTGTTGGTGTTGCTCGACTGCGGGCGGGTGATGGCGGGCCGGGTGGACGACGTGCCCCGGGTCGAACATGCGATGGACGCGGTGATGATGCTGACCGCGGTGGCCACCCGTCTCGGTGACCGGGCCGGGTTGGTGGCCTTCGATCGCGAGGTGCGTTCGGTGGTGCCGCCGGCCCACGGCCGCTCGCAGCTCAATCGGGTGACCGAGGCCATGTACCTGCTCGAACCGCAGTTGGTGGAGAGCGACTACGAGGCCGCTTTCGTCGAGACGTTGGTGCGGTACCGCCGTCGTGCCCTGCTGGTGGTGCTGACCGAGCTGGCCGAGCAGGCCATCGCCGACACGCTGTTGCCGGCCTTGCCGTTGGTGGCCCGTGACCACCTGGTGGTGGTGGCTAGCGTGCAGGACCCGGCGGTGGTGGCCATGGCCGCTTCCTCGCCCTCGGACCCTGCGGAGGCCTATGCCAAGGCGGCGGCGCTGGCGTCGTTGGAGGAGCGGCGGCGGATGGTGGCCCGGCTGCGCGGGCTCGGGATCACCGTGGTCGACGCCCCGCCAGGTCGGCTGGCGCCGGCGTTGGCCGATGCCTACTTGCGGGTCAAGGCGACGGGGCGGTTGTGACCTCGGCCCGTTCGGCCTCCCGGCCCAGCACGACGATGTAGAGCAGGAAGGCGACCTCCACCAGGACACCGATGCCGACCCTTGCGCTGGTGGGCAGGGGCGAGCCGGTGACGAAGCCTTCGATGGCGCCGGCGACGCAGAAGGTGAGGGCCAGGCCGAGGACGAGCGCGACCGATCGTCGTCCTTCTTCGGTGAGCGCTTGGCGGCGGGGGCGGTCGCCCGGGTCGACGATCGACCAGCCGAGCCGGAGGCCGGCGCTGCCGGCGATGACGACCGCGGTGAGCTCGAGCAGGCCGTGGGGGAGTATCAGGCCGAAGAACTTGGCGCCTTGGCCGGCGGCGATGAAGAGGCCGGCGGGGACGCCGACGTTGGCGCCGTTGTAGACGAGCAGGATCACCGTCGGGATGGCCAGGAGGACGCCGCTGGCGAAGGCGAGGAAGCCGACCTGGATGTTGTTCGTGGTCACCTTGGTGGCGAACTGCGACGCCGGTTCCGACGAGTAGTAGCTCTCGAAGTCCTCGTTGAGGTACGCCTCTCGCAGGGCGGGGGAGCCCACGGCTTCGATGGCGGTGTCGCTCGTGGCCAGCCAGCTTCCGACGGCGATGGCCGGAGCGTAGAAGAGGACGGCGGCCACGACCACGAACCACCGGTTGTGCCAGATGGCGCCGGGGAAGGTGCGGGTGAAGAAGGTGGCGATGGCCTTGAGCGACTTCGGCCTGGTGCCGTAGACGACGGCGCCGGCGGTGGCGACCAGGCCGGTGAGGGTAGCGGTGAGGGCGGGGTCGCGGTAGTACGTGCGGACGTAGGACAGGTGGCTGCTCGTGCGTTGGTAGAGGCGGACGAGCTCGTCGATCTCTTCGGCCGACAGCTTGCCGACGCCCCGGTTGGCCTTGGTGGCCAGGCCGCCGAGGCGGTCCCAGACCGGCTGGTTGGTGGCGAGGAACCGGTCGAGATCCACTCGGCGTACCGTAACGTCCATGGCCTTGGCTGCGGGGACTCGTGCTGCTGCTTCGCCCTCGGGCATCGTCACGCCCGAGGCGGTGGTGCTGGAGTTCGAGACCGCGGGGATGCCGTCGCGGTTGCTGGCCGCGTCGATCGACCTGGTGGTGCAGATGGTGTTGGTGATCGCGGCCGTCACCGGTGGGCTCGGGCTGGAAAGCTTGGGCGTCGGTGCCGGGGCCTTGGGCGCCGTGACGCTCTACCTGGCGTTCTTCTTGATCTTGCTCGGCTATCCCGCGCTGTTGGAGACGCTGTGGCGGGGGCGGACGCTCGGCAAGGCGGCGTTGGGCTTGCGGGTCGTGACCGTCGAGGGCGCCCCCATCCGTTTCCGCCACGCCGCCATCCGGTCGATGTTCGCTCTGGTGGAGAAGTTCTCCTTGTCCGGGCTGATCGGGATCATCGCCATCCTCGTCACCCGCCGGAACCAGCGTTTGGGTGACTTGGTGGCCGGCACCATCGTGTTGCGGGAACGCTCCGGCGCCGGCCGGCCCCAAGCCATGGCGTTCCTCCCGCCCCCGGGCCTCGAGTCGTATACGTCGTCGCTCGACGTCTCCGCCCTCGGCCACTCCGACTATGCCGCCGTCCGCGGCTTTTTGTTGCGCGTCGGTTCGTTGACCCCCGCGGCCCGCTGGTCACTCGCCACCGCCATCGCCACCCCCCTCCGGGACCGCCTCCGCACCACTCCCCCCACCGGCGTCTACCCCGAGACCTTCCTCGCCTGCGTCGCCGCCGCCTACCAACGCCGCAACGCCCCCGCCGTCCAAGCCGCGCCTGCGTTCTCCTCGGTCTGGTCGTCGCCCAGCTCGCCGCCGCCCCCGCCGCCGTCAACCCCAACCGACCTCCCGCCCCTGCCCCGCTAACCCGTTTGGGCGCGCTCAGTTCGCTATACCGAAGTGAGCGCGCCCAAACGGCGGCGGGTTAGCGGGCGATGGCGGCGCCGAGGACTTCGTCGGCGGCGTACAGCGCGATGGTTTGGCCGGGGGCGACGCGACGGGTGGGGCGGCGGAGGGTGAGGCGGCCGCCGCCCTCGTACACAGCCGCGAGGGGGTCGCCGTGGGCGCTGGTCTGGACGTCGACGGCGGTGCCGGGGTCTAAGGGGGCGTGGGTCCAGGTCTCGTCGGTGAGGCAGAGCGACGTCGTCAGCAGGTCGGACTCGGTGCCGGCGACGACGGTGCCCGTGAGCGTGTCGACCGACAACGCATAGCGCTTCTCGCCGCCACCTTCGGACAGTCCTCGGCGTTGGCCGACGGTGACGAGCTCGACGGCGTCAACGGACCCGAGGAGGTTGCCGTCGACGTCGACCACCCGGCCGGGACGGAGGGGGATGCGGTCGCCGAGGAACGTCGAGCGCCCGCCGTCGGTGGCAAGGATGAAGCAGACGTCTTGGCTGTCGGGCTTGGCCGCGGTGCGCAAGCCCAGAGCGACCGCACGATCGCGCACCTCGGCCTTGGTCAGCTCGCCCACCGGCAACAGCACCCGCTCCAACTGCGGCTGGCCCAGCATCGACAGCACGTACGACTGGTCCTTGGCTCGATCGGCACCGCGCGCCAGCGACCAGCGGTCAGGCCCGGCCCGGCGCTCGACCCGAGCGTGATGACCGGTGGCCACGGCGTCGAAGCCGAGCTGGCGGGCCCGCACCAGGAACCGATCGAACTTGAGGTGACGGTTGCACTCGACGCACGGGTTCGGGGTGCGCCCGGCGGCGTGGGCCGAGACGTAGGGCCCGACCACATGGGTGTCGAAGTCGGACGTGAAGTTGAACACGTGGTGGTCGATGCCGAGCTGCTGCGCCACCCGGCGGGCGTCCTCGACGTCGGCGACCGAGCAACACCCCGAGTCGCTGCGTCCGCCCCAGAGCTTCATCGTCGCCCCCACCACCGAGTGGCCCTCGTCGAGCAACAACGCCGCCGCGACCGACGAGTCCACGCCCCCCGACATGGCGACCAACACCCGGCTCACGACGAACGCAACCGGGCGACGGCCTCGGGCACGACCTTCAACGCCAGGTCGACGTCGTCGTCGGTCGACGCAGGACCGAGCGACAACCGCAACACGCCCCGGGCCAGATCGGGAGCAACGCCCATCGCCGACAACACGTGCGACGGCTCCAAGGCCCCGCTGGCGCACGCCGAACCCGCAGAGGCGCACACGCCGGCCTCGTCGAGCAGGAACAGCAGCGCCTCGCTCTCGACCCCGGGGACGAGCACGTGGCAGTTGCCGGCGATCTTCGCCGATCGCACACCGGTTTCGACCGCGCCAGGAACCGCGGACAACAACCCGTCGGCCAAGCGGTCACGCAACCCACGAACACGATCGACTTCGACCGCACGAGAAGCGACGGTTGCGGACATGGCCGCGGCCATACCGACGATGCCGGCCAGGTTGTGCGTCCCGCTGCGCCGGTCCTGCTCCTGCCCGCCGCCGTGCAGGATCGGCGCCACCGACGCGGAGCCACGAACGACCAACGCGCCCACGCCCTTGGGCCCGCCGAACTTGTGGGCGCTCACCGCCACCAGGTCGGCGACGGAAGCCGACGGCGCCACGTCCACCCAAGGGAACGCCTGCACGGCATCGGTGTGCACCACCGCACCAGGCGCCAACCGGCGGACGACCTCGACCACCGAGGCCAACGGTTGGATCGTGCCCACCTCGTTGTTGGCCAGCATCACCGACACCACCGAAACGTCGGAGCTCAATACCGCAGACAACGCGTCAAGATCGACGATCCCGTCGGCAGTCACACCGAACGTCGCACCGCCAGCCGACGACAGAACGCTGTGCAACACCGCGTGGTGCTCGATGGCCGAGCACACCGCCCGACCACCAACACGCCGGGCCAACGAACCCGACACCGCCAGGTTGTCGGCCTCAGTTCCGCCGCCGGTGAACACCACCTCGCCCGGCCGGCACCCGAGACAACTGGCCACCAGGTCGCGGGCGTCCTCCAAGGCAGCCTTGGCCCGCCGGGCCACCGCGTGCGACCCCGAAGGGTTGCCGAAGTGCTCGGTCAGGAACGGCAGCATCGCCGCCACCGCCTCGGGTCGCATCGGGGTGGTGGCCGCGTGGTCGAGGTACGCAACCATGGCACCCAACATTACGGTCTTCTCACGAAAACCCGGGCAGGCGGCGCTCCCGAGCCTCGGCCACGACCCGCCCCGGCCGGGTGGGTGTGAACAAGAGCCGATCGGCCACCACGGTGGGGCCGATGCGCTGGCCCGGCTTGGTGAGCACCAGCGACGCCGGCTCCGACAACGAGATCTCCAGAGCCAACCCGGGCGAACGCTGGGTGAGGTCCAACGCCGGGGTGTCGGCCGGAGCGGGCCCGAAGAACGTCACCATCGGCCGGCTGAACAACACCGGGTCGGCCAACGTCAACGGGTCGTGCAGCACCACACCTGCGGGCACGAACACGACCCACCGCCGGGAGAGCCCGTGCAGCGCACGACCCAACACGAACACCGCGCCACCGGCGAGCACCACCAACACACCGCCGGCAACCCACCGACGCACCGACAGCAACAACGCCGCCGCCACCGGCAAGCCGACCACCAACGCCTCGGCCACCAGCAACGGACCCAACAGCAACGCACCGGGAGGACGCAACGGGAACCGGCGCTCGTTCGGATAGGCAGGACCGTTGACGAACGCCATCCCCGTCTCCGGCAAGTAGCACAACCCCAAGACCACCAGCGACGACGCCACCGCCAAGACCGAAGCCGACCACCACGAAACCGCGAAGACGGCCGGCGAGAGCACCCGCAATACCGTCAACCCCACCGGGTGCAGCACCAGCGTGGCGCACAGCACCAAGCCCCACACCCCCCACAACCCGACCGAGGCCACCGTACGCACGGCCACCGAGCGCCCGTCGAGCGAAGCGGCCAATGCAGGGCCGACCACGAACGGCAACGAAGCCCACGCCGCCCGCACGACCCAAGGGAGCAGGCGCGACCGGTCCATGGCGAGGCGCATGTTCCCAGAGCACCAGCGATTTCGCCCAACCCGACGCAGGTCGGTAGCTTAGGGACGACACACCAAAGGGGGAAGCGGGATGGCAGACGAGGTGAGGCTCGTCGACCTCGAGGTCATCAAGCGCTACAGCCTCGCCGTGCGCCAGGAGACGGTGCCGGCCGACGAGATCCTCGTCGCCCTCGACGCCAGCCGCCAAGCCGTGTTGGCCGCCATCAAAGCCCAACCCAAGGCCAAGCGAACCCGCACGAAGGCCAAGACGGCCGAATGAACGCCGTCGCCCGCACCATCGAGCCGGGCACCCCTTCGGCGGTCGGCAGCCTGCCCCACACCGACGAGGGCGAGGCCGCGCGCCTGGCCATCACCATGCAGCCCGAGCTTCCGGCCGCGCCCCAGCTCCCGAGGCGCAACGCCAAGGAGTCGATGATCGCCCAGGCGGCCAGCGGCATCAGGGGCATCACCATCGACGACGACGGCGCCATTGCCAACGTCGACAGAAGGCGCCTGGCCCCGCCCGCCGACGAAGAGGTCCTCGACCCACAATCGTGGGCCGGCGCCCTGAGCTTCATCCAGACCGCGGCCGCGCTGAAGCACCGGGGCCCGATCAAGCTGCAGCTCGCGGGCCCGGTCACCCTCGGCCTCGCCCTCACAAGAGCCGGGGCCAAGCCGGCCAAGGCCTTCGCCGTCGCCAGCGCCACCGTGCGGCACCACGTCAAGGCCCTCGTCGACCACGCCGGCCGCACCCTCGAGGACGAGCCCCGCATCGTCCTCGTCCTCGACGAGCCCGGCCTCACCGCCTACCCCACGCCCGACTTCCCCCTCGGCGCCGACGAGACCATCGACCTCCTCTCGGGCGGCATGGCCGCGGCCGGCCCCAACGCCATGGTCGGCATCCATTGCTGCGGCCCGACCGATTGGCGCCTCGTCCTCCACGCGGGCCCCGACCTCGTGTCCCTGCCGGTCGACGTCAACATCGTCGACGACGCCGGCGGCCTGGCCACGTTCCTCGACCGCGGCGGATGGGTCGCCTGGGGCGCGATCCCCACCGACCGCCCCCTCGGCGAGCGCGACGAGCCCTACTGGCGCCGGCTCAGCGAGCTGTGGTCCGAGTTGGCCCGCAACGGCTGCGACCCGATGCGGCTGCGGACCCAGGCCATCGTCACGCCGGCGTGCGGCCTCGCCCTCCACCACCCGAGCCAGGTCGGCACGATCTACCGCCTGGTGAGACGGCTGGCCGAGCGGGTGCAGGACCAGGCCATCGCCGCCCGCATGTCGGCAGGTGCGTAACCCGGCCGAACGGGCCGACGAGCTCCGGGCCGAGATCGACCACCACAACCGGCTCTACCACGAGCTCGACCAGCCGGAGATCGCCGACGCCGACTACGACGCCCTCGTCGTCGAGCTCAAGGCCATCGAGGAGCAGTACCCCGAGTTGCGCACGCCCGACTCGCCCACGCAGCGGGTCGGCAGCGCGCCCAGCGCCACCTTCGCCCCGGTCGAGCACCGCACGCCGATGATGTCGCTCGACAACGCCTTCTCCTTCGAGGAGTTGCAGGCGTGGGGGAAGCGCATGGAGCGCTACATCGACGGCGACGTCGACTACGCCACCGAGCTCAAGATCGACGGCGTGGCCATGTCGTTGCTCTACGAGGGCGGCGAGCTGGTGCGGGCCGCGACGCGGGGCGACGGCCGGGTGGGCGAGGACGTCACCGCCAACGTGCGCACCATCGACGCCATCCCCAAGAAGCTCAAGGGCAAGAAGGTGCCCGACGTCGTCGAGGTGCGGGGCGAGGTCTACATGCCGGCGGCGGCGTTCGAGGAGCTCAATCGGCGCCAGGCCGAGATCGGTGGGCGGCTGTTCGCCAACGCCCGCAACTCCGGCGCCGGCTCGCTCAGGCAGAAGGACCCGGCGATCACGGCCAGCCGCAACCTCAGCTTCTGGGCCTACCAGTTGGGCGCGGTCGAGGGCGGGCCCACGTTCACCCGCCACTCGCAGACGATGGACGCCATCCGCGATTGGGGCCTGCCCGTCAACCCCAACGTCGAGGTGCTGCCGTCGCTCGACGCCGTCTACGACTACTGCCACCGGTGGCTCGAGCACCGCCACGACCTCGACTACGAGATCGACGGCGTCGTCATCAAGGTCGACGACCTGGCCCAGCGCCGCGAGCTGGGCTCGACGTCGAAGGCGCCCCGTTGGGCCATCGCCTACAAGTTCCCGCCCGAGGAACGCACGACGTTGCTGCACGACATCATGGTGTCGATCGGCCGCACCGGAAAGGCCACGCCGTTCGCCAAGCTCGAGCCGGTGTTCGTCGGCGGCTCGACCGTCGGCCTGGCCACCCTCCACAACCAGGACATGGTCGCCAAGAAGGACGTGCGCCCGGGCGACACCGTCACCGTCCGCAAGGCCGGCGACGTGATCCCCGAGGTCGTGGCCCCGGTGCTGGCCCTGCGGCCGAAGGGCTCCGAGCCGTGGGAGTTCCCGAGGGCGTGCCCGGTCTGCCACGGGCCCCTCGTGCGCCTCGAAGGCGAGAGCGACACCTTCTGCACCAACATCGACTGCCCGGCCCAGCGGGCCGGCCGCATCATCCACTTCGCGTCCCGTGGCGCCATGGACATCGAGGGGTTCGGCGAGCAGCGGGCCTACCTCTTCACCGAGAAGGGCCTGCTGTCGGACGTCGGCGACATCTACGCCCTCACCGCCGAGTCGTTCGCCGGCATGGAGGGCTTCGGCGATATCTCGGTGGGCAACCTGCTCAACGCCATCGAGGAGTCGAAGACCCGACCGCTGCCCCGCCTCCTCGTCGGGCTCAACATCCGCCACCTCGGCGGCGCGGGCGCGCAGGTGTTGGCGCGGGCGTTCGGCGACCTCGACCGCATCATGGAGGCGTCGGTCGACGAGATCGCGGTGGTCGAAGGCATCGGCCCCAAGATCGCCACCTCGGTACACGAGTTCTTCGCCTCGCCGGCCAACCGCGAGGTGGTCGAGAAGCTGCGGGCCGCGGGCGTCAACTTCGAAGGCGAGGCCGCGCCCGACGTGCCCCAGACGTTGACGGGCAAGACGGTGGTCGTCACCGGCAGCCTCGAAGGTTGGTCGCGGGAAGAGGCCGAGGCCGCGGTCAAGGCCCGGGGCGGCAAGTCGCCAGGCAGCGTGTCGAAGAAGACGACCGCGGTGGTGGTCGGCGAATCGCCGGGCGCGGCCAAGCTCACCAAGGCCGAGGAGCTGGGCGTACCCGTCCTCGACGAGGCCGGCTTCGCCCACCTGTTGAAGACGGGCGAGCTACCCGAGCCGGCCTAGCTGGCGGTGAAGCACCACGAGCGGGGCGGCCCGACCGAGTCGGGGCCGAGGGCGGTCTGCCAGTAGTAGAGGTCGACGCAGTGGCGCCCGCCGTCGAGGCGCTCGATGTCCTTGCCGGGCCCGGGGGTGAACGACAACCGGTTGATGCCGGGGATGCGGTCGAGCTGGTCATCGGGGATGACCCGCCGGTCGACCTCGAGGCGGCCCTCCCAGCCGAACTCCAGCTCGGCGCCGAAGGCGTCCTGGCGCCGGAAGTCGGCCGTGCCCGGCGGGGGAAAGACCCGGACGATGCCGGCGATGTGTACCGGCGCGGGGTCGTCGGCCTTGGCCATCAGCGAGAAATAGAGGATGAACGCCGCCAAGCCGAGGGCCCCGACGGTGGCCAGCGGCGGCAGCCAGCGCTTCATGGGACCCATTCTGCTTGGGGTGTTCACCGAACAGGTAGTCGGCGCCATTAACCTGACGGGGTGGCCACGCCGCGCATCGCCGACCAGATCGGCCGAGTGCTCGGAGGGCGATACCGACTCGTCGCTCCTATCGGCACCGGCGCGTCCGCCCATGTCTACGTGGCGGACGACGTGCGGTTGCGCCGTCGCGTCGCCGTCAAGATCCTGCACCCGGCCCTGGCCGAGGACGAGTCGTTCCTCCGGCGCTTCCGGGCCGAGGCCGAGACGGTGGCCTCCCTGCGCCACCCCCACATCATGCAGGTGTACGACTGGGGCCAGGACGTGGACGGGCCCTTCCTGGTGCTCGAGCATCTGGCCGGGGGTTCGTTGCGCGACCTGCTCGACCGGGGTCACCGGCTCTCGCCGTCGCAGGCGCTGGAGGTCGGGTTGCAGGCGGCCCAGGCGTTGGAGCACGCCCACCGGCGTGGGCTCGTCCACCGCGACATCAAGCCTGCCAACCTGTTGTTCGACGACGAGGGCCGGCTGTCGATCGCCGACTTCGGGTTGGCCCGGGCCCTGGCCGAGGCCGCGTGGACGGAACCCGCGGGCGCGGTGTTGGGCACGGCCCGCTACGCCTCGCCCGAGCAGGCCCGCGGACTGTCGGTCGACGGCAAGGCCGACGTGTACGCCCTGGCGCTGTCGTTGATCGAGTCCGTGATCGGGTCGGTGCCCTTCGCCGCCGACACCACCATCGCCACGTTGATGGGGCGGGTCGATCGCGACGTGTCGGTGCCCGACGAGCTCGGGGCCCTGGCCGCCGTGCTGGCCGCGGCCGGGGTCGCCGATCCCGCCGCCCGCATCGACGCCGCCGACCTGGCGGCCCGTCTCGACCGGGTCGCGGGTGAGCTTCCCCGTCCGGCGCCGCTGCCGTTGGCGACGGCGTCCGGCTCGGCGCCGACGGCCGACGTGCCCTCGGCCGACGACCTCACGTTCATGGGCACGATCGGCGCGCCGATCGGCGCCGGCATGATCCACGACGTCGAGGCCGACTTCGCATCGCCGATGCCGGTGCAGGGAAAGCGGCGCCGCCTGCGGTGGGCGTTGATCGCGGTCGTCTTCGCCGTCGCCCTGGTCGCCGGTTTCCTGTTCGCGGCCGCGGCCATGAAGCCCAGCTACGCCGTGCCCGACGTGCGCGCCAAGACGTTGGTCGACGCCCGTCGGGCGGTGGCGGCCAAGGAACATTTCGCGGTCAAGGGACGGGCGGGCGCGTTCTACGACGAGACCGTGCCCAAGGGCGCCATCCTCACCCAGTCGCCGCTGGCCGGCGACAAGCCCAAGCAGGGCGGCACCATCGTGGTGCAGGTGTCGGACGGGCCCGCGCCCCGTGACGTCCCCGACCTGACCGGCAAGACCCAGGCCGAGGCCGAGGCGGCCCTAGCCGCGCTGCGGCTCGGCTTCGCCATGAACCCGGCGTACAACGACACCGTGCCCAAGGGTTCGGTGATCGACTGGTCGCCCAAGGGGACGAAGGTCGCTCGCGACTCGACGGTGACGGTGACGATCTCGTCGGGCAAGCAGCCCAAGGACGTGCCCAGCCTGGTCGACAAGCTCTACGACGAGGCCGTCAAGATCCTCGAGGGCCTGGGGTTGAAGGCCAAGAAGGAAGACGCCTTCAACGACAAGGTCGACGCCGGCAAGGTCGCCTCGACCAAGCCGGTCACGCCGTCGTCGCTCGAGCCAGGCAGCGAGGTCACCCTGGTCGTGTCCAAGGGCCCGGAGAAGGTCGCCGTGCCCAACCTCTCGGGCATGAGCGAGGACGAGGCCATCAGCGCGCTCGAGTCGGTCGGCCTGAAGGGCGGCGCCCGCTACGGCCCCCGCAACCGCCGGGTCTTCGCCTCCAATCCCGGCGCCGGCACCACGGTCGTCAAGGGCTCGTCGGTCGACTACTACACCGGCTGACCCCCGGCTTCGCTGTCACACCCGCGTGATAAACCCCCACCCGGGGGGGCGCCCAAATCTGCGCCAACGTCGGCGCGCCCCGATTTCGGTGACAAAAGGGTCGGTGGCTAAGGTGACCGCCCATGGGAGCACTCGAGGGGCGCGTAGCGATCATCACCGGAGCAGGGCGGGGCATCGGCCGCGAACATGCGCTGCTCTTCGCCGAGGAAGGCGCCAAGGTCGTGGTCAACGACCTCGGCGGCGCCATCGACGGATCGGGCGACGATCGGTCGCCGGCCCAACAGGTCGTCGACGAGATCAAGGCCATGGGCGGCGAGGCCGTGGCCAACGGCGACAACATCGCCGACTGGGAGGGCGGGCAGCGGCTCATCAACACCGCGGTCGAGACCTTCGGCGACCTCCACGTGTTGGTGAACAACGCCGGCATCCTGCGCGACCGCGTGCTCGTCAACATGACCGAGGAAGAGTGGGACGCGGTCATCCACGTCCACCTCAAGGGCCACTTCGTGCCCAGCCGTTGGGCCGCGGCCTACTGGCGTGAGCAGTCGAAGGCGGGCAAGGAGGTCAAGGCCAACATCGTCAACACGTCGTCGACGTCGGGCCTCCTCGGCAACCCGGGCCAGGCCAACTACGGCGCGGCCAAGGCCGGCATCGGTGCCTTCACCGTCATCCTCGGCCAGGAGCTCACCCGCTACGGCGTGCGCACCAACGCCATCGCCCCCGCGGCCCGCACCCGCATGACCGAAGCCACCCCCGGCCTCGGCGACATCGTCCGCGCCCCCGAAGACCCGGGCGCCTTCGACGTCTGGAACCCGGCCAACATCTCGCCCCTCGTTGCCTGGCTCTCGACCGAGAACTGCCCGGCCAACGGCAAGGTCTTCTTCGTCCAGGGCGGCACGGTCAAGCTCTTCCAGGGCTGGACGATGACCGACGGCATCGAGCGCAACGACCGCTGGACGGTGGCCGACCTCGAAGCCGAGATGAAGAAGCTCGTCAACTAGCGGGCCGCCGAAGACGCCGGGCGGAAGGTGACTAGGCAACATTCGTCATTTTCCTGAATAGCCCGACGAAGGACGGGGAAGGTTCCGTAACGTACGCAGCAGCAACTCCGAGCCGCAGGGCCTGAAGGGGTGGCGTTGCTGAGGCAGTGTTCCCCAGCCACTGCCGGTGCCGCCGCCCCCTCAGGCCCTGCGTCGCGTCTACGGTCCTGACGAAGAGATGGTCGACGTCGAACCGCAGCGCGAACACACGCCCGACGAGATGTTCCCGGTGGGCGCGGCCGGGCTCGAGGAGAACGTCGGCGTCTCGTGGCCGATCCTGCTGCGGGACCGCATCACCACCCGGGCGCAGTCGAGCCACCGCTTCCGATGGTGGGTGCTGTGGACGGTGCTCGCCGGCCTGCTGTCGGTCAACGTCACCTTCACCATCTTCGCCGTCGCCCTGCCCCGCATCGCCAGGGAGTTCGGCACCACCACCAACACCCTCACGTGGGTCATCACCGGTCCGCTGCTGGCGTTCGGCATCGTCGCTCCGGTGCTGGGCAAGACCGGCGACATCCGCGGCCACCGCCGCGTGTACCTCTTCGGCATGGCCGGCGCCCTGGTGTGCGCCGGGCTCAGCGCGCTGGCGTGGAACGCGGGCTCGCTGATCTTCTTCCGCACCCTCGGCGCCATCGAAGGCGCGGCCACGGGCGCGTCGTCGATGGCGTTGATCTTCAACGAGTTCCCGCCGGAGGACCGGGTCAAGGCGATGGGGTGGTGGTCGCTCGTCGGCGCCGGCGGGCCCGTGCTCGGCGTCGCCATCGGCGGGCCGCTGATCGAAGCCGTCGGCTGGCGATGGATCTTCGCCGGCCAGATACCGCTCATCCTCATAGCCGCCGGCCTGGCCGCGGCCGTGTTGAAGGAGACGCCCCGCAAGCCGCGCCAACCGCTCGACTGGGCCGGGGCGGTCACCCTCGCCCTCGGCGTGACCACCATGCTCTTCGCTTTGAACCGTGGACCGGAGTGGGGATGGTCGAGCCCGATCGTCGTCGGCGGTTTCGTCGCCGGCCCGCTGCTGCTGGCCGCCTTCGTGGTGGCCGAACGGCGGGCGCCCCATCCGCTGCTGCCGCTGGCGATCATGCGGCGCCGCAACTTCTCGCTGCCCATCGCCGCCCAGAGCTTGTCGAACTTCGCCTACATGGGCGGCTTCATCATCACGCCGGTGATGCTGCAGCAACTGTTCGGTTACGGCGAGTCGAAGATCGGGTTCTTCGTGCTGTCACGACCGCTGACGTTCTCGCTGACCGCGCCGGTGGCCGGCTACCTGGCGGTGAAGGTGGGGGAGCGGCTCTCGGCCGTGACCGGCACCCTGTTCGTGGTGGCGTCGATGCTGACGTTCGCCACCGTGACCCGTTCGACGTCCGACGTGCTCATCATCGGGGCGCTGGCCTTGTCGGGGCTCGGCGTCGGGCTGGCCCAACCTTCGATCTCGTCGTCGGTCGCCAACTCGGTCGACGAGGACTCGCTCGGCATCGCCAGCGCCGCCCAGCAACTCATGACCCAGGTCGGCGTGGTCGCCGGCATCCAGATCATGAGCACCGTGCAAGCTGCCCGCGTCCACCACGACGGCGTCACCGGTTCCTTCCACGCCGCCTACTTGTTGGGCGCGGCCATCGCCCTCCTCGGTGTCCTGTGCGCGGCCTTTCTCCGAAGCGCCGACCGGGGCCGTCGCTAGCGGCCTCGGTTTTGCGCAGTCGTGCCGGTGGGGCGGCATCTCGGTGTGCGAAAGCGGGTCGGGATGGTGGGCATGGCCCGCCCTGGGCGGGCGGGCTTTTCTCGAGGGTCGGGGCCGCGGGCTCGCTTGGGTTACGGCCGCGTCAAGGCCGCTTCGCGTCCCTTCGGGACGGCCGCCTTTCGGCGGCCGGCCTTGACCCGGCCTCGGTGGTGGTTGCGTCCCCCGCCTTGCTTTCGGCCAATTGCGCGCGCTCTGGCACGCGTTCGTGGCCGAAAGCTGGCGGGACGCGGTGAGGGACGGGCCGTGAAGGCCCGTCCCTCGAAAAACAGCAAAAGCCAAGCAGCTACTCGGTGATCTCGGCGATCTTGCCGGCGATCTCGGTGGCGGTGGCGTCGGGGGCGCCGCCTTGCATCGACATGAGCTTGGTCATGTCGCCCTCGACCTTGATCTGGCCGGCCATGAAGGCTTGCATCCCGGCCTGGGGGTTGTTCTCGACGAAGATCGCCTTGGCCACGCTGTAGGGGACGGTGATCTTGACCTCGGCGTCGTCGATGTGGCCGAGGTCCATCTCCATCTCGCCCGACGACGAGTCCATGTGGGCGTCGATCGTGCCCTCACCGAAAGGCACGTCGGTGATGACCTGGTTCATCTTGATGGACGGCCCGGCGGCGCCGCCCTTGCCGCGGTACTCCTCGCGGATCTTCTTGGCCTCGTCCATCCACTCCGGGCTCAGGAACGGGTACTTCGCCACGATTGTCTCCTTGGATCAAAGATCAGAAATTTGCACGGCGCACGCTAGTAGGCAGTGACCAGCCCGGCCAGCCCGCGCTCGGCGTCGGCCGCGATCTCGTCGCTGGCGGCCAGGGCCCGGACGACCAGGCGCCCGGTGAAGGCGGCCACCTCGTCGAGCGGTCGGTCGATGCGGCCGGTGTGGTGGAGGTGGCTGAGGGTCGACACCGTGCCGACCACGCTCCACGCCAGCAGCACCGGGTCGTCGTCCCGGATGAGGCCGCCGTCGATGCCGTCACGGATGTGGCGGGCGGTGTCGATGGCGTGGACGTCGCCCCCCGCCCGCAACAGCTTGGTGAGCTTGGGATCGAGCGATTCGATGTCGAACATCGAGTACAGCCGCCGGTGCTCGCCCATGAAGCGGATCGAGGCCTGGGCGCCCTGCCCGATGCGCACCAGGGCGTTGGCCTCGGGGTTGATGGCCTCGGCCTGCTGGACCCGGATGCCCTGGCGGGTGCCCTCGACCAGCTCCTTGAACAGCGCCTCCTTGTTGTCGAAGTACCAGTAGAAGAGGCCCTTGGCCACGCCCGCGGCCCGGACGATGTCGATGACCCGGGTGTCGGCGTAGCCCCGCTCGGAAAACAGGGCGGCGGCGTGCTCCAGCAACTGCTGCTTCCGTTCCTGCCCCTGCCGGGTGAGCCGGCGATCTTCGTCGCCCATCGCCCAAATCGCACCACGTCTTGACCGGCGGGTCAAGAAGATTCACCGTCCGCTACGATCGCCCCATGCCTGCCGGTACCCGTCCGGAGCGGTTGGAGAACCGCGAACGGAACCCGAAATGGAAGCACGTACCGTTCCGCATCGAGATGTCGGAGTGCATCAACTGCGACACCTGCATCCGCCATTGCCCGCCCCAGTTCGGGGCCATCTTCAACCACGACATCGACGTGATCATCATCCCCGAGTTGTGCTCGGGCTGCGGCAAATGCCTGCCCCCGGTGTGCCCGGTCGACTGCATCTACGAGGACCCCGATTGGAAGCCGGCCTCGGAGGACTGGTGGTCCGAGCCCCTCGAGAACGAGGATCCCTACACATGAGCGCTCCCGTCCTGCCCGGTGCCGAGCCCTTCTCGGCCGATGCCGGAGACGGGGCCGACGCCGTGCTCGTCGTCCACGGCTTCACCGGCTGCCCGCAATCGATGCGGGGCCTGGCCGAGGCCTTTGCCGCCGCCGGCTACTCGGTCGAGCTGCCCCTCCTGCCCGGCCACGGCACCACGATCGAGGACATGCTCGAGACCGGCTGGGACGATTGGTCGGGCGCGGCCGAGGCCGCCTATCAGGACCTCGCCGGCCGCAGCCGCAAGGTCGTCGTGGCCGGGCTGTCGATGGGCGGGGCCCTGGCCACGTGGCTGGCCGCCCACCACCCCGAGGTCGCCGGCCTGGTGGCCATCAACGCCGCCGTCGAACCCGCGGGCGAAGCCATGGTCGACATCCTGCGCCAGACGTTGGAGCAGGGCGTCACCATCGCCCCCGCCATCGGCAACGACGTCGCCGACCCGGCCGAGACCGAGCTCGCCTACGACGGTATGCCCGTGGCCCCGCTCCTGACCCTGGTCGCGGCCCAGGCCGACCTCGACGCCCGCCTCGGCGACATCGCCTGCCCGGTGCTGATCTTCACCAGCCGCCAAGACCACGTGGTCCCGCCGTCCAACAGCGACTACCTGGCGGCCAAGGTGAGCGGGCCGGTCGAGCGGGTCTTCCTCGAGCGCTCGTTCCACGTCGCCACCCTCGACTACGACAAGGGCGAGATCGAGTCCCGCTCCGTGGAGTTCGCCAGAAAGGCCTTCGCTTAGGCTGGGCTGTCTTATGCCCCGCATCACCGAAGACGACGTCCGCCACGTGGCCACCCTGGCCAGGCTCGACGTGACCGACGAAGAGGTCGAGCTGTTCGCCGGCCAGTTGGCGGCGGTGCTCGACCACGCCCAGGACGTCGCCGCCCTCGACACTGCCGGCGTGCCCCCGACGGCCCACCCGCTGCCGCTGGTCAACGTGCTGCGCGACGACGTGCCCGGGCCCAGCCTCGACCGCGACGAGGTGCTGGCCATGGCCCCCGAGGCCGAAGACGGCCGCTTCCGCGTGCCCCGCATCCTGGGCGAGGCCCCGTGAACGCACTCGACATCGCGGCGGCGGTACAGGCCGGCGAGCGCTCGGCCCGCAGCGTGGTCGACGAGCACCTGGCCGCCATCGACGCCCGCGAGGGCGAGGTCCACGCCTTCAACCTCGTGCTGGCCGACGAGGCTCGGGCCGAGGCCGACGCCCTCGATGCCCGGGTGGCCGCGGGCGAAGACGTCGGCCCGCTGGCCGGCGTGCCCGTGGCCCTCAAGGACAACCTGTGCACCCGGGGCATCCCGACGACGTGCTCGTCGCGCATCCTCGAAGGCTGGCGCCCGCCGTACACGGCGACGGTGGTGGATCGGTTGCGGGCCGCGGGCGCCATCCCCATCGGCAAGACCAACCTCGACGAGTTCGCCATGGGTTCGTCCACCGAGAACTCGGCCTTCGGCCCGACCCGCAACCCCCACGACGTGTCCCGGGTTCCCGGCGGGTCGAGCGGGGGATCGGCGGCGGCCGTGGCCGCGGGGTTCGCGCCGCTGGCCCTCGGGTCCGATACCGGCGGCTCGATCCGCCAACCGGCGGCCTTGTGTGGGGTCGTGGGCGTGAAGCCGACGTACGGCGTCGTCTCCCGTTACGGCCTCATCGCCTTCGCCAGCAGCCTCGACCAGATCGGCCCGTTCTCGGCGACGGTGGCCGAGTCGGCGGCGCTGCTGGAGGCCATCGGCGGCCACGACCCGATGGACTCGACGTCGATCCCGTCGCCGGCCCCGTCGTTGACGTCGGTGCTCGACGAAGGCGTCGACGGGCTCCGCATCGGCATCGTTCGCGAGCTCATGGGCGAGGGCATCGACCCCGACGTGGCCGCGGCCGTGCGCCGGGCCGCCGATGCGTTGTCAGCAGCCGGGGCCAAGGTCGAAGAGGTGTCGGTGCCGGCGTGCGTCTACGGCCTGTCGGCGTATTACCTGATCGCCCCGGCCGAGGCCTCGAGCAACCTGGCCCGCTACGACGGCGTGCGTTACGGCTTGCGGGTCGAGGCCGACGACATCACCGCCATGTACGGCCGCACCCGGGCCGCCGGCTTCGGCCCCGAGGTCAAGCGGCGCATCATGCTCGGCACCTATGCCCTCTCGGCCGGGTACTACGACGCCTATTACGGGCAGGCCCAGCGGGTGCGCACGTTGATCCTGCGCGACTTCGACGCCGCCTACGGATCGTTCGACGCGCTGATCTCGCCCACGGCGCCGACGACGGCGTTCCCCTTCGGTGCGAAGACGGCCAACCCGCTGGCCATGTACCTCTCGGACGTCTGCACGATCCCGTCGAATCTGGCCGGCCACCCGGCCATGTCGGTGCCCTTCGGCCCCGGCGACGACGGCCTGCCGGTCGGTGTGCAGGTGATGGCGCCGGCGTTGGGCGAACCGGTGATGTTCCGGGTGGCGGCGGCGTTGGAGGCGGGCCGATGAGCGACACCGCGTGGGAGATGGTGATCGGGCTCGAGGTCCACTGCGAGCTGCGCACGGCCACGAAGTTGTTCTGCGCCTGCCGCAACGCGTTCGGCGACGAGCCCAACACCAACGTGTGCCCGGTGTGCCTCGGCCTGCCGGGCTCGCTGCCGGTGTTGAACCGCCAGGCGGTCGATTACGCCATGCGCATCGGCTCCGCCCTGCAGTGCACGATCAAGGAGAGCATCTTCCACCGGAAGAACTACTTCTATCCCGACATGCCCAAGGACTATCAGGTCTCCCAGTACGACGAGCCCATCAACGTCGACGGTTGGCTGGAGCTGCCCGACGGCACCAGGGTCGGCATCGAGCGGGCCCACATGGAGGAGGACACCGGCAAGACGGCCCACGTCGGTGGTGGCGGCGGGCGCATCCACGGGGCTTCGCATTCGCTGATCGACTACAACCGGGCGGGCGTGCCGTTGGTCGAGATCGTGAGCCGCCCCGACCTGCGTTCGGCCGACGACGCCAAGGCCTACGTGAGCGAGCTGCGCGCGATCCTGGTGGCCACCGGCGGGTCCGACGGGAAGATGGAGGAGGGGTCGCTGCGGGTCGACGCCAACGTGTCGGTGCGGCCTGGGCCCGACGCTCCGTTCGGCACGCGCTGCGAGATCAAGAACCTGAACTCGCTGCGGTCGCTGGGGCGGGCCATCGAGTACGAGGCGGCCCGCCAGATCGCCTTGCTCGATGGCGGCGAGCGCATCGTGCAAGAAACCCGCCACTGGAACGAGAACGAGGGCCGCACGTCGTCGATGCGCTCGAAGGAAGAGGCCTTCGACTACCGCTACTTCCCCGAGCCCGACCTGGTGCCGCTGGCGCCCGACGAGTCGTGGCAGGCCGACGTGCGTGCGTCGCTGCCGGTGCTCCCGGCCGAGCGCCGCTCCTCGCTGGCCGAACTGGCCGGGGTGGCGCCCGTCGACGTCGCCCTGCTGGTCGACCTCGACCTCGACGGCCTCGTCTACGCCACCATCGT
>JAXDPV010000173.1:0-9940 GCA_034668185.1 Actinomycetota bacterium | reverse complement strand
GGCCTCGCTGCTCGTCGCCTGCGCGGCCGCCGCCATCTTCCAAGCCTTCGGCAGCGGCAGCGCAGGGCTGTGGACCCAAACGGGCTCGCGCCTGGCTTCGGCCAACGCGACCCTCGCCCTCGTCCTCGGCATCCCCGCCGTCTGGATCGGCATCGCCAGCTACGTGGTGCCGCTGCAGATCGGCGCCACCCGCCTGGCCCTCCCGAGGCTGCACAACCTCGCCCTGTGGAGCTACTTCGGCGGGGGCGTCCTCGTCACCATCGGCTACCTCGCCGCCGGCAGCGACAAGCTCAACAGCCTGGTGTCGAGCGCGCCGGCCATCGCCACCAAGGGCGCCAGCGCTCCCGACTCGGTCGAGCTCGTCATCGCCGGCCTGTTCGTCGTCACCGTGGCCACCGTCGCCGCGGCCACCAGCCTGGTGACGACCATCCTCACCCGCCGGGCCGAGGGCCTTCGCCTCAAGTTCCTCCCGCACTTCTCGTGGAGCGCGCTGGCCACCAGCAGCGTGCTCGTGCTCGCCGGCCCCGTCCTCCTGTCCGGCCTGGCCCTGCTCGCCTTCGACCAGCACTACGGGGGCACGCTGTTCGCCGCCGGCAAGGGCGGCACCCGCATCTGGCAACACGAGCTCTGGCTCCTCGGCCACCCGCTCGGCCTGCTGTTCGCGGCCGCCGCCGTCGGCATCTTCTCCGACATCGTCGCCACCCACGCCGGCCGCCCGCTGGTGGGCGACGGCGCCGCCCGCATCGCCGCCGCCGCGGCCCCGGCCCTCACCCTGCTCCTCTGGGCCGGGAACCGCAGCACCCTGCAGAGCCCGTTCTCCCCGGTGTCGACCATCGGCGCCGTCGCCGTCGGCCTCCCGCTCGGCCTGGCCCTGCTCACGTGGCTCGGCACGCTGAAGGCGGGCAAGCCCCGCTTCCATCCCAGCCTGCTGTACGTGGTGTCGTTCCTGCTCGTGGTCGGGATGGCGACCGCGGCCTCGATCGCGGCGATCTTCGTACACGTCAACGGGGCCGATGCCGAGGCCTTCCGCAACGGCCAGGTCAGCGCGCTGGCCTTCGGCCTGCCGCTGCTGGCCATCGGTGCCGCCGTCGTCCACTGGGCGCCGAAGATCACCGGCCGGGTGCTGGCCACCGGGGCCGCCGCCCTGCCATGCCTGCTCCTGCTCGGCGGCGCGGTGGTCACCGCCGCCCCCGGCTACCTCGTCGGCTTCGGCACCACCAACGGCTTCGTGCGGGTAGGCGCCGCCGGCTCGGTGCTCACCGCCCTGGGCCTGCTCGCCCTGTTCGGTGCGGTCGTCAAGCGCGACGCCCCGGGTTCGGGCGAGGCCAACCCCTACGCCGGGCTGACCCTGGAATGGGCCACGGCCTCGCCGCCCCCGTTGCACAACTTCGACACGATCCCCGACGTGCGCACGCCCTACCCGCTGCTCGCCGCAGACGAGGACGCAGGAGCGACCAAGTGACCACGCCCATGCTCGCCCTTCCCTCGGCCGGCGGCACCGGCCCCGACGTTCGCCTGCGCCGGGCCACGCTGCCACTGGCCACGATCGTCGCCGGCGTCGCGACCTTCCTCGTCTTCGCCGGCCTGATCGGCGCCTACCTCGGCCTCAAGGCGGCCAGCGGTTCGGCCGCCTGGCCGCCCAAGGGCGTGAAGTTCGACAACTACACCGCCAGCATCCTGGCCATCACCGCGGTCATGGGCTCGGTGACGATCGAGTGGGCGGCCTACGGCATCCGCAAGGGCTTCCGCGGCCAGTCGTTGTTCGGCTACGGGCTCACGGTCGTGTTCGGCGTCGCCTTCCTCAACGCCCTCGCCTACCTGATCTCCAAGTTCGGCTTCGGCCCGGTGGCCACGCCCTACGCCACCGTCGTCCACGTGATGGCGGCGGCCGCGTTCGTGGTGGCCGCGGTGGCCACGGTCGGCACCGTGCTCGGCGGCCTGCGGGCCGTCGGCCACCAACTCACGACCGACAACCAGGAGGTCGCCCGTTCCGCGGCGTTGCTGTGGCACCTGGCCACGGTGTGCTGGATCGCCGTCTACTACACCGTCTACGTCACGAAGTAGGAGCCGTGTTCAACGCCGCATCGAAGCTCTACTTCGCCGTCGCCGGGGCGGCCATCGTCCTGGGGTTCGGCTACGTCATCTTCACCAGCGACCGGGTCGGGGCCACCGCCCTGGTGTTCGCCGGCCTCGGGGCGCTGGCCCTCGGGCTGGCCGCCTTCGCCCTGCTGCCGCCCGACCCCCTGCTGGCCCTGACCGCGGCCGAGCCCCGTTCGGCCGACACCACCGACGTGGCCAGGGGGAGCGCGTGGGTGCCGGCGGCGGCCGTCGCCGCCACACTGGCCGTCGCCGGCCTGGCCACCGAGCGGGCCCTGTTCACCTTCGGCCTGGTGGCCGGCATCGTGATCGCCTTCGGCTGGCTCGGCCAGGTCTGGCGCGAGCACCCGTCGTGGACCGAGGCCATGGACCAGCGCCTGCACGACCGTTTCGTCGTCCCGATGGTGTTGCCGGCCACGATCTTCGTCCTCGCCGGCATCGCCGTCATCAGCCTCTCCCGCCTGCTCCTGGCGGTGTCGGAGAAGGCGGCGCCGCTGATCGTGATCGTGGCCGCGGCCGGCATCCTCGGCCTCTTCTACGTGCTGGCCAACCGCAACGTCGGGCGCCAGGCGCTGGCGACCCTCGCGGTCGTGGCCGCCGGGCTCGTGGTCGCCGCCGGGGTGGCCGGGGCCATCAAGGGCGGTCGCCACGTCGAGGCCCACGCCCCGAAGGGCGAGCTCGGCATCGTGGCCAAGGACGTGCAGTTCGACCTCAAGGAACTGCACCTCCCGGCGGCCCAGGCCGTCGAGTTGCAGTTCGTGAACGACGACCAGGTCCAGCACAACTTCGCCCTCTACGACAAGCAGGGCGGGTCCGTCCTCTTCCAGGGCCCGATCGTGGGCAACGGCACGACGATCTACAAGTTCACGACCCCGCCGGCGGGCACGTACTTCTTCCAGTGCGACGTCCACCCGACCCAGATGGAGGGCACGGCGGTGGTGGCTACGGTCACCAACAAGAAGCCGGGCGGCACCGGGAGCACCGGCGGCAGCACCACCAGCGAGTCCACGACGTCGACGACGGCATACTGACGTGTCGGTCGTGGTGACCCAACCCGAGGCCGGCGGCGTGACCGCCAGGCGGGCCGTCCTGGCGGTGGCGGTCCTGTTGGCCGCGGCCGTCGCCGTGGCCGCGCTGCTCGAGCGCGATCGCGCCGCCACCAACGCCCCACCCGCGGCCAGCACCGCGACCAGCGGGCTCGGGCAGGCGGCGCCGTTCACCCTGCCCTCGCTGCGCAGCCCGGGCGAGGTCTCGCTGGCGGCCGCGCCGGGCAAGCCGACGGTCCTCAACTTCTTCGCCGCCTGGTGCGAGCCGTGCCGCCAGGAGCTGCCCGCCCTCCGCACCGCCGCCCGCGACAACCCGGGCGTGGCCTTCCTCGGCGTCGACCACCAGGATTCGCGCGACGACGCCATCGCCATGCTCGACGAGTTCGCCATCGCCTACCCCGCCGGCTACGACCCCAAGGGCGAGGTCGCGACCAAGTACCACGTGCGGGGGATGCCGACCACGGTCTTCATCGACGCCAAGGGCCGGGTCGTGTCCGTCCACCAGGGCGCGCTGGCGGCCAAAGACCTGGCCGACGGCCTCCACCAGTTGACTTTGCAAGGCGCGTCCGCGTGAGAGAAGGTGGCTTGTGAGCCCGCGTAACACCCGACCGAGGAAGGGCGCGTTCTTCCTCCTGCTGACGCTGGTCGCCCTCGTCGCCTCGGGCTGCGCCCGGGGCAAGCTGCCCCAGGACACGCTGAGCCCCGTCGGCCCCGAGGCCATCAAGCTCGACCACCTGTTCAAGCCGGTGTTCGCCGTGGCCGTGGTCGTGTTCGTCCTCGTCAACACGCTGATCATCACCTGCATCGTGCGTTTCCGGGCCAAGTCCGACGACGACGCACCCGTCCAGGTCCACGGCAACGCCAAGCTCGAGATCGGGTGGACGGTGGTGCCGGCCGCGATCCTGCTCGTGATCGGCGTCTTCACCGTCTTCAGCGTGCTCGACGTCAACAAGCGGGCGTCGGGCTCGGACGTGCTCACCGTCAAGGTCGTGGGCCACCAGTGGTGGTGGGAGTACGACTACCCCGACCTCGGCATCACCACCGCCAACGAGCTCCACATCCCGACCGGGCGCATGGTGCAACTCGAGATGACCTCGGCCGACGTCATCCACTCCTTCTGGCCGCCGAAGCTGGCGGGCAAGCTCGACGTCGTCCCCGGCCGGGTCAACTACATGAAGCTGTCGGCCACCGAGCCCGGCGACTTCTCCGGCCAGTGCGCCGAGTACTGCGGCCTCTCCCACGCCAACATGCGGCTGCGGGTGATCGCCGACTCGCCCTCCGACTTCGACGCCTGGGTGGCCAACCAGCAGAAGCCGTCGGTGCCGCCCACCGGTGACGCCACCGTCGACGACGCCGTGGCCGGCTCCGAGCTGTTCGTGGCCAGGGGCTGCTCCGGCTGCCACACCATCAACGGCCTGGCCGGCGCCGCCGGCAAGGTCGGGCCCAACCTCACCCACCTGCAGACCCGCAGCCACTTCGCCGGCGCGATCTTCCCGCTCGACGAGAAGTCGTTGCGCCGCTGGCTCCGCGACCCGCCCGGCATGAAGCCGATGAACCCGGACAACGGGCAGGGAATGCCGAACCTCGGCCTGTCGGAGGCCGACATCACCAAGCTCATCGCCTATCTGGAGACGCTCAAGTAATGGCCACCGTCCTCGAGCGACCCGACGCATCCCCGACGCCCTCGTCGGCCACCGACGTCCCCCTCCTCAAGCGGCCGCGGTCGCTCGACGGGTTCTGGGGTTGGCTCACGACCGTCGACCACAAGCGGATCGGCATCCTCTATGGCGGCACCTCGCTGATCTTCTTCCTCCTCGGCGGGTTCGAGGCGCTGCTCATCCGCACCCAGCTCGCCCAGCCCGACAACCACCTGCTCAGCGCGGACGCCTACAACCAGGTGTTCACCATGCACGGCACGACGATGATCTTCCTCGTCGTCATGCCGCTGTCGGCGGCGTTCTTCAACTACCTCACGCCGCTGATGATCGGCGCCCGTGACGTCGCCTTCCCGCGGCTCAACGCGCTGAGCTACTGGATCTTCCTCATGGGCGGGCTGTTCCTCTACTCGAGCTTCCTGCTCGGGGGCGCGCCCGACGGCGGCTGGTTCGGCTACGCCCCCAACACTTCGATCACGTTCTCGCCCGGCCACAACATCGACTTCTGGGTGTTCGGCCTGCAGATCCTCGGCATCGCCTCGACCGTGGGTGCCGTCAACCTCATCACCACCGTGCTCAACCTGCGGGCGCCGGGCATGACGTTGATGCGGATGCCGATCTTCGTGTGGATGACGCTGGTGGCCAACTTCCTGCTGCTGTTCGCCATGCCGGTCATCACCGTGGCCCTGTTCCTCTTGATGTTCGACCGCCAGTTCGGGGCCAACTTCTTCAACCCCGGCATGGGCGGCGACCCAGTGTTGTGGCAACACCTCTTCTGGCTCTTCGGCCACCCCGAGGTGTACATCCTCATCCTGCCGGCGATGGGCATCGTCTCGGAGATCCTGCCGGTGTTCTCCCGCAAGCCGCTGTTCGGCTACCCGGTCATGGTGTTCTCCGGCATCGCCATCGGCTTCATGGGTTGGGGCGTGTGGGCCCACCACATGTTCGCCGTCGGCCTCGGTCCTGTCGCGGTGTCGGCCTTCTCGATCTCGACGATGTTCATCGCCGTGCCCACGGGCGTGAAGATCTTCAACTGGATCGGCACCATGTGGGGCGGGTCGTTGCGATTCCGAACGCCCATGTTGTTCGCCATCGGCTTCATCGCCATGTTCACCATCGGCGGGCTGTCGGGCGTCACCCACTCGATCTCGCCCCACGACCGCCAGCAGACCGACACCTATTACATCGTCGCCCACTTCCACTACGTGCTCTTCGGCGGCTCGATGTTCGGCCTGATGGGCGGCTTCTACTACTGGTGGCCCAAGGTCTTCGGCTACATGCTCAGCGAAAAGATCGGCCGCTGGCACTTCTGGACGTGGCTCATCGGCTTCAACCTGGCCTTCGCCCCGATGCACTGGATGGGCCTGCAGGGTATGCCCCGCCGCATCTACACCTACCCGAAGGACCTGGGCCTCTCGCTGCCCAACCTGGTGTCGACGATCGGCGCCTTCACGATCGCGGTGTCGACGCTGATCTTCATCACCAACATCGTCACCAGCCACCGGAAGAAGACGCCGGCGCCGAACGACCCGTGGGACGCCCGGACGCTGGAGTGGACGATCCCGTCGCCCACGCCGCACTACAACTTCGCCGAGGTGCCGATCGTCCACTCGGTCGACGACTTCTGGCACCGCAAGTACACCGAGGACGAGAACGGCCGCCTGGTGGCGCTGCCCAAGCCCCCGACCGAGGCGTCGACCGGCGGGCTCTCCGACACCGAGGAGTCGGGCCACGGCATCCACCTGCCGTCGCCGTCGTTCTACCCGCTGATCGTGGCCGTCGGGTTCCCGATCATCGCCTACTCGATGATCTACAAGATCTACCCGGTGGCCGTCATCGGCGGCTTGGTCATGCTGGCCGGCTTCTACGGCTGGACCCTCGAACCGTCGGCCGAGCCGGAGCCCGAGCACCACGCCGTCGAAGAGCCGGCCGAGCTGGTGGCCGCGGCGGCGGTACCGGCACTCGAAGCGGGGAACGAACCGGCGGCCGAGCCGCCGGCCGAGGAGGGCGGCGACCAATGAGCGCGACGACAGTGGAAACCCACGAGGCCCACGGCACCACCCACGAGACCAACACCGGGCTGTCGAACGAGAAGCTGGCCATGTGGGCCTTCCTCGGCTCGGAGTGCCTGCTGTTCGGGGCGCTGATCTCGACCTACCTCCTCTACAAGGGGCGGAGCACCACCGGGCCCAAGCCCCACGACGTCTACGACATCCCGTTCACCTCGGCCAGCTCGTTCCTCCTGCTGATGAGCTCGCTGACGATGGTGCTGGCCCTGGCCTCGATCCAGCGGGGCGACCTCAGGCGGTTGCGGCTGTGGCTGCTGGCCACCGCGACCCTGGGCGGGCTGTTCATCACCGGCCAGGTCTACGAGTTCACGACCTTCTACAAGGAAGGGCTGTCGCTCAGCACCAACCTGTTCGGGTCGAGCTTCTTCGTCCTGACCGGGTTCCACGGCGTACACGTCTCGCTCGGCATCCTCATGCTGCTGTCGCTGTACGGGCTGTCGGCCCGGGGCAAGCTGCCGGCCGAACGGTCGGAGGTCGTCGAGCTCGTCGGCCTCTATTGGCACTTCGTCGACATCGTCTGGATCGTGATCTTCACGGTCGTGTACCTGATTCCCTAGGGGCTTCCTCGTGACGACTCAGACCGCTGAACACGCCGTCGACCACCCGACCGAGGCGAAGTACTGGAGGATCTTCTTCTTCCTCTTCGCCGTCACCGGGATCGAGGTGGCGCTGTACTACTGGAGCATCCCGGGCGTGAACATCAACAACGCCGCCCTGGGGGCGCTGGCCACGCTGAAGTTCGCCGTCGTGGTCGGCTACTTCATGCACCTCAAGTTCGACAGCCGCCTGCTGCGCCGGCTGTTCGTCGGCGGGCTGGTGCTGGCCCTGCTCGTCTACACCGCCTACCTGTTGACGATGGGCGTGTTCATCGACGCCCCCCACACCCACTGACCTCGATGCCGTGATCCCGTTCCACGCCCACCCCGACGTCATCACCGTCGTGGGCCTGCTGGCGTGGGGGTACGCGTGGAGCGTGCGCCGGCTCGGGCCCGGTGCCGCCAGCCGCAAGCAGGTGGGGTACTTCTCGGCCGGCCTGGCCGTGATCCTGGTGTTCTCGATGTGGCCGCTCCACGACATCAGCGAGCGCTACCTGTTCTCGGTACACATGGCCCAGCACACCTTCTTCAGCCTGGTGGCGCCGGCGTTGCTGCTGCTCGGGTGCCCGCCGGCGATGCTGCGTTGGCTGACGGCGCCGGTGGCCGGCGTGCTGCGGCGGTTGTGCCGGCCGGTGCCGGCCTCGCTGCTGTTCAACGCCGTGGTCGTCGGGACCCATTGGCCGAAATGGGTCAACTACACGGTCCAGCACGAGTGGGCCCACTTCCTCGCCCACACCCTGCTGTTCGGTGCGGCCACGGTGATGTGGCTGCCGGTGATCAACCGCGATCCCTCGCTGCCGACGCTGTCGCCCCCGGCCCGGATGCTCTACCTGTTCGTCCAGTCGATCGTGCCCACGGTGCCGGCGTCGTTCCTGGCCTTCGCCGAGCGGCCGATCTACTCCTGGTACGCGGCCGCACCCCGGCTCACGGCCATGTCCGCGGTCGAGGACCAGCAGGTCGCGGGCGCGGTGATGAAGGTCGGGGGCGCGACCATCATCTGGACGGTGATCGTCGTGATCTTCTTCCGCTGGTACCAGGAGTCGCAGCGGGACCAAGGCGATGTCCTCACTTGGGCCGACGTCGAGCGGGAGTTGGCCCTCACCGCCCCTGCCGTCGGGCCTACTTCTTCCCGGCCTTCTTCGCCTGCTTCGCCTGACGCTTCTCTTTGAGGGACTTGCCGGGCTTCTTTGCCTCGGACGACCCCTTCTCTTTTGCACCCATGCCCGTACCGTAGCGGGATGGCAACCACCCTCACCGAGCACCCGGTCGTCACCGCCCACCGCCAACGCCGGGCCGCCGACGCCCAGCTACGGATCGCCGACGCCATCACCGCCTTCGCCGGGTCGATGCGCTTCGTCTACATCCACGCCGTCGTCTTCGCCGGCTGGATGTTGTTCGTCGAGCCCAACCCATGGCCGAAGCTGACGTTGATCGTCTCCCTCGAGGCCATCTTCCTGTCGACCTTCGTGATGATCGGCCAGAACCGCCAGTCCGCCTTCCAGCAGGCCAAGGCCGACCACGACTTCCTCGAGGAGGAGCAGGAGCTGCGGGCCAACACCGAGCTGACCAGGGCGATCCACGCCCTCGCCATCGAGATCCGCTCGCTACTCCCAGCGGAACCAGCGGGCGGCGGCGGCGGGGGTCGCTAGGGCCCAGGCGGCGAGGACGAGCCAGGCCGCGGCCGGGACGGGCCGGCCGGCGAGGGCGTGGTGGAGGGCGTCGGCCAGGGCGCCGCTCGGGAGGGCTTTCGCGAGGCCGGCCAGCGGGCCCGGCAGCTTGGCCAGGGGGACGAGCATTCCCGACAGCAACAGCAGCACGAGGTAGAGGCCGTTGGCCGCGGCCAGGGTGGTGAGGGCCGGGAGGGTGCCGGCCATCAACATGCCGAGGCCGGCGAAGGCGACGGTGGCCAGGAGCATGGCCGCGGCCGCGGTGAGCAGCCGGGCGGGGGCGAGGTGGTAGCCGAGGAGGCGGGCCTCGACGAGGAGCACGGCCAACTGCACGATCTCGACGCCGACGATGGCCGCCGTCTTGGCCGCCAGCAGCCGGGGACGGCCGAGGGGCGTGGCCCCGAGCCGCTTGAGCACGCCGTACTGGCGCTCGAAGCCGGTGGCGATGGCCAGGCCGACCATGGCCGTCGACATCACCGCCAGGGCCAGGATGCCGGGGAAGAGGAACGTGACCGGGTCGTCGGTGCCCGTCGGCAGCACGTCGACCACCGAGAAGAACCCGAGCAGCAACACCGGGATGCCAAGGGCCAGCAATGCCGACTCCCCCCGCCGCAGGGTCATCAGCATCTCGGCCCGCGCCTGGGCCACCACCGGACGTTTGGGAAGCTCCACATCGCCATTGCGTATTGGGGCTTCCCAAACGTCGCTCATCGGTCGTCTCCGGTGAGGCGGAGGAACACGTCTTCGAGGGAGGCGCGGCCGGCGCGGAGGTCGGCGAGTGGGAGATTGCGTTCGGCCAGCCAGGCGGTG
>JAXDPV010000172.1:0-6594 GCA_034668185.1 Actinomycetota bacterium | reverse complement strand
TTCGACGAACTGCCGGGCCGCGCCCTGCGGGTCGAGATCGATCGCAACGTCAGCGTCGCCGCCGACGCTGCGGTGGGCGACGCGGTGAACGCCGGTTCAGCCGTCGAGTTCGTCGAAGCCGTCACCGGTCGGGCGCCGCTCGGCCCGACGTTGGCCCGCTTCCCCGTCGACGTCGCCGCGCAACTGCAACGGGCGCGCCAGATCTTGTAATCGCGCGCAGTAGCTCCTGTTACTGATCCAAGATGCCGCCGCGCGCAAGCGATGATGTGGGCGTGACCGGCCACCGTCCCACCGAAGTAGCCGCGAGTTGGATCGCGGCCTGGCGCGACGCCGTCGAGCACTGTCCGACCGCGATGGGCCTCAGCATCTTGGAGTCGCTGGCGATCGTCGGCTTGTCGCCGGCCGCCGCCGCGCTGCTCGGTACGACCTCGGATGCGGCGCGTGGCATCAACTACATGAGCTACCTCGTCGACGGCGAGAGCGAGGTCGAAGAGGTGGCCCGTATGTTCCGCGCCGGCCGTCTCGACGGCGTGGTGGCGCGGCGGCGGTTCCGCAGTCGCGAAGATCGGTTCTTCGACGCGCAGGTGACGGCGCAGGTGGTGCGGTGGCACGGCGTTCCCACGCTCGGCCTCGGGCTCTTCTCGCTCGGCGGGCCCCCCACCGGGCCGACCGATGCCAGCGATGCCGACGTTCGAGGCGGGGGCGCCCACATCCCCGCCCACGACGTCGAAGCGACGGTCGCCATCGTCGACGACCGTTGGGTCGTGTGTCAGGCCGGCGTGCCCGACCGGTACCTGCTCGACATCGTCACCGACGAGGACGTCGCCGCGCTGTTGTTCGCCCTGGCACGGGCCACCGCCTCAGGCCTCGCCTCCGACCGGCTCACCGTCTACAACCAGGACGGCACGACCCGGCTGGCCACGGTCACCGTCCGCTCGCTCGAAGGCGGTGATCAGGCCGCGTTCGACCTCCACTTCGGGCCCCGTGCCGCGTCGCTCTCGTTTCTCGGCGACCTCTCCGACCGCCAACGTCAGATCGCCATCCGCCTCGCCCGCGGCGACCGCGTCGGCATGATCGCCGAAGCGCTCTACTTGAGCCGCAGCACCGTCCGCAACCACCTGGTCGCAATCTTTCGCAAGGCGGGCGTACACAACCAAGAGGAGTTGTTGCGCGTCCTGCGGGACGAGAAGCCGCCGGCGGCGCCCTGAGGGCTCGCCGTTTGCGCCGAGGCTCTAGCGTCGGGCGCCTCATGCGGATGGCGACTTCCGGCAAGGCGGTTCGTCGAACCCCTACTTCGATCCAGAGATGATGGGTGCGGCCATCTTCGACACCATGACCTTGCCTTTGGCCTGCTCTTCGGACGGCGCACCTGGACCACCATGGCCGCCGCCTGGCCCGGCCGTGCCGGCGATGCCCTCGGCTCCATTGGTGCCATATGCGTGACTCCGTCGACGACGGCGCCCTCCTCGTCTGGGGCAGCGCGGCAAGTCGATCTTCCCCGCCGACGGTCGGGCCCGGCCGCTCGAGCTCGTCTCGGTCGCCCAAGCCAAGACCGGCGTGCTGGTGTGTACCTACCGACCGGCGGGTTGAAAGAGCTCGACGACGTTGCCGGAAGGGTC
Source organism: Actinomycetota bacterium (assembly GCA_034668185.1). Classification (GTDB taxonomy): domain Bacteria; phylum Actinomycetota; class Acidimicrobiia; order Acidimicrobiales; family CADCTF01; genus DATLED01. The sequence continues at coordinate 4,975 of JAXDPV010000172.1, read as the reverse complement.
CTGAACCAGGATCTGCTTCCCGCCCGGTCCTTCGACGATGTCGTTGCGAAACCGGCCGCCGGCATCACGCAGCCGCACGACCTCGGCGCCGAGGTCGTCGACGATGAGGTGGATGCGATTCCAGCCGCCCGGTCCTGGTTTGGCACCGTCGGGCATCGGCCGGCCCGCCGAGCTCATCGGTCCGGCGAGCAGCAGGCGCAGGTTGCCCCGCTTGACGTCGGCGAACGCCGGCGCGGCGTTGGACAGGAGCTCGAAGCCGAGTACCTCGGTATAGAAAGCGATCGACTCGGCGACGTCGTCGACCATGTAACGGACGCTGACCATCTCAGCGTTTGCCATCCGATGACCTCCTCGTTTTGGTGGTTGGTTGGGCTGCGAGCAGCGGGAGCAGGAAGCCGATGCGGGTCTCGAGTTCGGCCGCGGTGCGTTCGAATGCCGGGTACGAGGCGCGATCGCTCGCGGTGGCCTGGCTCGCCGGGTCGGGCACGCTCCAATGCACCAGCGCGGGGTGCGACGGGAAGTCCGGGCACACCTCTCTCACCCGATCGCACAGCGTGACGACCATGTCGAATCGCTGCTTGACGAACTCGCCCAGGTGCTTGGTCCGGTTCCCGCTGATGTCGATGCCCCGTTTTCGCATCACCCGGACGGCGTGGGGATGCAGCGGCTTGGGGTGGCTGCCGGCGCTGGCGGCGTCGACCGTGCCGGCCGAGGCTTGCTCGAGGAGTGCCTCGGCCATCTGCGAGCGGGCACTGTTACCGGTACACAGGAACAACACCCGCGCCCGGTGTGCTCGGGTGACCGCCCGGGCCGCCGGCCGCGCACCTGACGGCCACAGCGCCGGGTGCAACGCTCCGCCAGTGATCTGGAGCTCCTGCTGGCAACGGCTGAGGTCGATCGCGTAATAACTGTCCCGGCCGTCGGCGGCGCTGCGACGGCACGACACGAGGCCCCCGTCGCGCAGCCGGCGCAGGTGATAGGAGACCAGGTTCTGCGGCTCCCCGAGGCGTTCGGTCAGCTCCCGTACCGCCCGATCACTCCTCGTCAGCTCCCGCAGCAGCCGCCACCGCACGGGATGGGCCGCGAGCTGCACGAAGCCGGGCGGGTCCTCGACCTCCGCTTTCACCACACCCGTCTTCACGAAACCGAGCCTACCGGGCTCGCTAGATTAGATCAAATGCAATTGATGTATTGCTATCGATCCTCGGTCGGACGCGGGTCTTCGCCCGGAAGGTTCACCAGCCCGTCGAGCAAGGACTGGAGCCGCTGCGGACTGATCGCGCGCAGCGCCTCCTCCGTGAGGGAATCCGTGAGGGCTTCGGCATCCTCGCGATGCCGCCGACCATCCTCGGTCAGCACCCATCCGTGGCCCGATCGCGACGCAAGGCCGCGATCATCCAACCGGGCGCCATCGTCGTCGGAGATCTGGTGACCCTTCCAGAGTCGAGTCAGGGCGCTAGCCCGTGGTCCAGCCAGGTCGTAGCGGGCCAGGGCCGCCGCGTGCAGGTCTGACCGCAGGTAGCGGAGCTCGGTGACGAAGCCGAGGAGCTGCGCGGCTGGCGTCGCCGGCAGGACGCCACGGTCGCCCACTTGTGCATCGAACGCGGGGACGGGCACTGATGCACACCGCCCTGCCGTCGCGGTGATCTCGGCCGCGAGCAAGGAGAGACTCCGGAGGTCTTCGTGACCTGCCCACAGTTCCGCGGCGACGTTCGACTGCACCTCGAGGATGAGCCTGCCCGCGTCGCGGAACGCCTCCGACGGCGCGAACACGCCTTGGCCGCGAGGTTCGAGATAGCCGAGCTCGACGTGGCGCTCGACGTTCAAGTTGACCAATGCCCGACTCTCGTAGCGACTGAGGAGCTGCACCTGGGTGAGGGTGACCTGGCCGGCGGCAATGTGGCGGGCGGCGGCAACGAGGATCGAACCGGGTGGGATCCGCAGGCGCTCGGCGACTGCTCGGTACTCCGGCCGCGATCCGCTCGGTCGATGGATGCACAGGCCGACACGATCGACTTGGGGCCACAACCCGCTCGTCATCAGGTAACGAGTTCGGCGAGGTGGGCGAGCGAGTTGCCCAGATGCTCTGGAGGGAACGGCGGGAACCCGATGTGCTCTCGGAGGGCCTCCGGGACTGCTGACCAGTCATAGGTGAGCGTGACCGTGGTGTTCGAGGGTCCGGCTGGCGTGAGGTCGTAGCGCCAACTCCAGCCGCCGAAGCGCACGGTACCGTCGTCAGCGTAGTGCCCCGGCTCCCATGAGATGGTGCTCGGCGGGTCGAACTCCTGGACCCGGTTGGCCATCCGGTAGTCACCGTCTGGATGGTTCGGGTGGTACATCGACACGCGGAAGATCTGCCCGGCGGCGGTCAACGGCTCGCTGTCGAGAGTTTGGCCGACCCAGCCGGTGCCGTCGATGGCGGCGTGCTTCGCTGGATCGGCAAGGACGGCGAAGATGGCCTCCACCGGTGCGTTGATCACCACGGTCGCGCTCACGCTGTCGTCGGCCATGCGGCTACCCCCCTCGTCGCCGCGAGCTTGTCACGCTGCTGAAGCCGCAAAAAGGCCGGGGATAGTATCGCCGTCATGAGCTACGCAGTGGACTTCGTCAACGTCTCCACCGTCGGCCTGGAGTCGTCGCCGGTGGCGACCGCACTCGCGGGCCTGCGGGCGAACGAGGCTCGCTACTTCAAGAACAAGTACGACCACGTCTTCACCGTCGAGCCCGCCGCCAAGGCCAAGAAGGCCGTCGACTGGGTGCACCGCATCCTGAAGGACGAGCGCGACATCACCATCGCATCGCCGGCGCTCGAGGCCACGAGCTTCCAGGTCGAGAACATTCGGTGGACCTACGTGTTCTACGAGAGCGGGCTCTCGATCAACGTCCTGTACCCCGTCGACGAGCCGAAGAAGCGAGCGGTCGGCTTCAAGCTCTCCGAAGGCATGGACGTGCCCGCCGAGCTCGGCTCATTCAAGTTCGCACGACAGAAGTCCAAGCTCGCCGGCACGATCCGCGGCTCGTACTTCGTGATCAAGGGCGAGTATTGACCCTCGAGTGGGAGCAGACGATCGTCGATGCACGCGACCCGCGTGGCCTCGGACGCTGGTGGCGGGACGCGCTCGGCTGGGTTGTCGTGAACGACGACCCCGACGAGTTCGAGATCAGGCCCACCGCCGATCGCCTCCCGGGGCTGCTCTTCGTGTCGGTCACTGAGCCGAAGACGACGAAGAACCGCCTGCACCTCGACTTCCGACCGGACGACCGGGACGCCGAGGTGGAGCGACTGCTCGCGCTGGGAGCGATGCGAGCGGACATCGGACAAGGCGAGCAGACCTGGACCGTTCTCGGCGACCCAGAGGGCAACGAGTTCTGCGTGCTCGGGTCGCGCACGCCCTGAGTCGAGGGGTTACCTGTGACGTTGGAGGTGTTGGTTGAGTCGCGCCGCCTGGCGTGTCTGATGGTCGCGTTCGGCGAGGTTGGGTGCGTTGCGGGCGGCGTCGGCATAGAGGCGGGCAGCTAGTTCGAGATCGCCGTTCTTCTCGTGGAGGTACGCGGCGACGGCTTCGTGCCGCGGGACGTGTTCATCGACCTGCGCCAGTGCCGCAAGTCCTGCGGGCGCGCCATCGGCCTCGCCGACGGCGACGGCACGGTTGAGCCGGACGATCGGCGTGTCGGCGAACCGGAGTAGCTCGTCGTACCACTCCACGATCTGGACCCAGTCGGTCTCTTCGACGCGCGGCGCGTCGGCATGGAGCGCGGCGATCGCCGCCTGCGCCTGGTATTCGCCGAGTTGATCGCGGGCCAGCGCAGCCTGTGCGATGTCGATTCCCTCGGCGATGAGCCGGGTGTCCCACTGGCTGCGGTCCTGCTCGGCGAGCGGCACGATGCTGCCGTCCGTTCGGGTGCGGCTTCGGTGGCGGGCATGGTGGAGGAGCATCAGGGCCAGCAACCCGTGGACCTCGGGCTCGTCCACCAAGACCGCTAGCTGCCGGGTCAGCCGGATGGCTTCGGCCGCGAGGTCGACGTCGCCCGAATAGCCCTCGTTGAAGACGAGGTAGAGCACCCGCATCACCGTGCCCACGTCGCCGGGACGATCTACGCCGGCCTGACCGACCACGCGCTTGGCCCGGCTGATGCGTTGCGCCATGGTGGGTTCGGGAACGAGGTAGGCCCGGGCGATCTGGCGTGTGGTGAGGCCACCCACGGCTCGGAGGGTCAACGCGACGGCCGACGACGACGTGAGGTCGGGGTGCGCGCACAGGAAGTAGAGGTGCAGGGTGTCGTCGGCCCTCGGGATCGGGCCGGCCGGCGGCTCGCTGTCGAGTCGGAGCTCTCGGTCGCGGCGCGCCGCGCCCGATCGGGTCATGTCGAGGAAGGCTCTCCACGCGACCGTGATGAGCCACCCCTTGGGGTCACCGGGCGGTTCGTCCCGCCACGCCGACAGCGCCCGGATGAGCGCCTCTTGGACGGCGTCCTCGGCCGTCGCGAAGTCGGCACCGCGACGGACGAGGACGCTCAAGACCCGTGGGACGAGCTCGCGTAGCTCGACGTCGTCCACGGTCAATGGGTGACGGTGGGCGCCTCGCCCAGGAAGGGCCGGAGCTCCAGCCATTCGTGGATCGGCTCGCCCCCGGCGCCCGGTGCCGCCGACAGCTCACCGGCGAGCTCGACCGCCCGCTCGTAGCTGTCGACGTCGATCACCATCCACCCCGCGATCAGGTCCTTCGTCTCGGCGAACGGGCCGTCGGTCACCGGCGGGCGCCCCTCGCCGTCGGAGCGGACCCACGCGCCGTCCGGCGACAGCGCCTGTGAATCGATGAACTCGCCGCTGCTCTCGAGCCGAGCCGCGAAATCGTTCATGTAGCGGATGTGTGCCTCGACCTCGTCGGGCTTCCACTGGTCCATCGGGACGTCGTTGGCGGGCTGCGGCGCGCCCCGGTAGTGCTTGAGCAACAGGTACTTGGCCATGGTGTTC
>JAXDPV010000171.1:0-3208 GCA_034668185.1 Actinomycetota bacterium | reverse complement strand
GACCACGTCGAAGCCCGCGACGCCGAGGGCGCCGGCCAGGGCCGCGCCGGACCGGTCCTCGCGGGTGCCGGCGACCACGCCGTCGGACACGGTCAGGACCTTGGCCGGCCAGGTCGTGGTCATGCCTTGCGCTGGTCGACCAGGTAGGCCGACGTGTGCTCGGCCTTGGCCGCCTTCTTCATCTCGGTGGCGATGGTCGAGGCCTCGCCGATGGTGAGCAACGGCCGGTGGGCGGTGGTGGCCACGCCGAACGAGATGGTCATGATCCCGACCTCGTGGCGCAGGTTGCGGCGGTCGTCGACCTCGATGTGGCCCCTGGCGACGTCGTCGGGGTCGTAGAGCGAGGGGGCCATGGCGTCGAAGGCGGCGATGGCGTCGATGCAGAAGGGTTCGGCCACGTCGGGATCGAGCAGGAGGACGAAGTCGTCGCCGCCCACGTGTCCGAGGAAGCAGACCTCGCCCGGGTGCTTGGCCAGCACCTCGGTGAGCACGTCGGCCGTCGTCTTGATGGCGGCGTCGCCCCGCAGGAAGCCGTAGCGGTCGTTGAACGACTTGAAGTTGTCGAGGTCGGCGTGGATCAGGGCGAACGGCTGCTGGGCGAAGACCAGGTGCTCGATCTGGCGGGTGATCTCGCTGTTGCCGGGCAGCCCGGTGAGGGGCGACACGTCCCGCAACTGGCGGGCCCGGCGCAGCGCGGCCCGCACCCGGGCCACCAGCTCGGGCGGGTCGAAGGGCTTGGCGATGTAGTCGTCGGCCCCGGCGGTGAGGCCGAGCACGGTGTCCGCCGACAACGACTTGGCCGTCAGCATGATGATGGCGCAGTGGCTGGTGCGGGCGTTCGAGCGCAGCCGGCGGCAGACCTCGTAGCCGTCGAGGCCGGGCATCATCACGTCGAGGAGGACGGCGTCGGGCCGCAACTCCTGGGCCTTGGCCACCGCCTCCTCGCCGTTGTGGGCCACGTGGACGCTGAAGCCCTCGAGGCTGAGGTTGAGCTCGACGTAACGGGCGATGTCGAAGTCGTCGTCGACGACGAGCACGGTGTTGCCCCCGCTGGGCCCTTCGTCCGACATGGGGCTACGCAGCCTGCCGGATGCGGCGGGCCGCGGCCGCAGGATCGGCGGCGCCGAAGATGGCGTTGCCGGCGACGAGGACGGTGGCCCCGGCGTGGCTCACGATCGGGGCGGTGCGCTCGTCGATGCCGCCGTCGACCTGGATGGCGACGTCGAGACCGGCGGCCTCGATCGCCTGGGCCGAACGTTCGATCTTGGGCACGACCTCGGCCATGAACTTCTGGCCGCCGAAGCCGGGGAACACGGTCATCAGCAGGAGCAGGTCGATGTCGGGGAGGAACTCCTCGAAGTCCTCGAAGGGCGTGTCGGGATTGACGGCCAGGCCGGCGTCGAGGCCGAGCCCGCGCATCTGGGCGATGCGCTCGGCCGTGCCCCCGACCTCGACGTGGACGCTGCAGCCGTTGGCCCCGGCCTTGGCGAAGGCTTCGAGGTAGCGCTCGGGGTTGGTGATCATGAGGTGGCAGTCGAGGTACATCGGCGTGTGCTTGCGCAACGACTGCACCACCGGCGGGCCGATGGTGATGTTCGGGACGAAGTGGCCGTCCATGACGTCGACGTGGAGGAGGTCGGCCGCCGGTGACACCCGGTCGATGGCCTCGGCCAAGGCGGCGAAATCCGCCGAGAGGATGGACGGGGCAATCCGGATCACGAGAGGCAGAGTCTACCGATCGGGGAGCCGGAGCCGCAGGACGTACATCCCGTCGGTGCCGGCCGCCTGGGGCAGGAGTCTCGCCCCCCCGCCGCGGGGCTGCCACGGTTCCGGCGGCGGCGGTTGGGCTTCGAGCTCAGGGTGGGCCTCGGCGATCCAGTCGTCGATCCCGGTCGACTCGGCCTCGGTGAGGGTACACACGCTGTAGACGAGGGTGCCCCCGTCGTCGAGCAGGGGGACGGCGGCGTCGATGAGGTCGCGCTGGAGTGCGGTGAGGTCGGCCACGTCGTCCTCGGCGATGCGCCATCTCGCGTCCGGGCGGCGGCGGAGGACGCCGAGGCCGGAGCAGGGCGCGTCGACCAGGACCCGGTCGAAGGCCCGTGGTCGCAGCGGCGGGCGGCGGGCGTCGGCCACGTAGGTGGCGACGGTGTCTTGCAGGCCGAGGCGGCCGACGTTGTCCTGGACCAGGCCGGCCCGGCCCCGGTGGATGTCGCCGGCCACGACGAGGTGGGCGTTGGTGGCCATGAGGGTGGCCTTGCCTCCGGGCGCGGCACAGACGTCGGCCACGGTCTCGCCCGGTTGGGTCTCGACCAGGTTGGCGACCCATTGCGACGCCTCGTCCTGGACGTAGCCGTCGGGGCGCTCGGTGACGGTCGCGGCCTCGTTCATCTGCTCGAGGGCGGCGATGGCGTTGCCGCGGCCGAGGTCTTCGGTGAGCCGCTCGACGATCCAGTCGGGATAGCTGAGGCGGGTGGGCTCGTCGGGCCAATCGGTGGTCGGGCCCGCGGCGCTCACCTTCCTGAGGACGGCGTTGACCAGGCCGCGTGCCGGGCCCTGGACCGCGCCGACGGTTTCGGCCACCGCCGCGTGGGGCGGCGTCTGGAGGAAGGCAAGTTGGTAGGCGCCGAGGCGCAGGGCGTTGCGGACCTCGGGCTCGACCTCGCGGAACAGGAAGCGGTCGACGAGCCAGTCGCACGCCCTGCGCATCCGGGTGGTGCCGTAGACGAGCTCGGTGACGAAGGCCCGGTCGCGCTCGTCGAGGTTCGTCGTGGTCAGCAACGCCGGCACGACGAGGTTGGCGTAGCCCCCTTCGTCGATCCGCCGCAGTGCTTCGAGTGCGATTGGGCGCGCTGACTTCGCCCTATCGAAGTCAGCGCGCCCAAACGCCGGTGACGGACTCGCCGGGCGTGGGGCGGGCGCCGTTGCGCCAGGCGGTTGCCGGTTGGGCTTGGCGGCCCTCGGGCTTGACGGTCACGAGCTCGAGGCCCGTGCCTTCGCCGGCGCCGACGACGAGGCCGTCGATGGTGCCAGGAGGTGTGGGGCCGTGGTCGAGGGGGCGGGCTTCGACGACTTGGAGTCGCGCGCCGCGGAAGGTCGTCCAGGCCCGGCCGAGGCGGACGACGCGGGCGACCTCGATCGCCGGTCGGGAGAAGTCGAGCTCGAGCTCGGACGGGTCGAGCTTGGCCGCGTAGGTGGGTTCGCCGGTCTG
>JAXDPV010000170.1:0-13270 GCA_034668185.1 Actinomycetota bacterium | reverse complement strand
CCGTCACGCCAAGGCCGCGGCCGACGCCGACCGCGCTGCCCTCCTCGGCGAGCAGGGCGCCGACGCCAATGACTCGTCGACCAAGGTCGAGCTCATCCGCAAAACGGCGGGCTTTTGACAGCCCAATTCCGCCAATATTGGCGGCATTTGGCTGTCAAAAGCGGGGTGGGGGCGGTGTTTGCGTTGGCCTTGGCCTCGCCGGTCGCGGCGCAGGTGACGGTGGTGCCGACGACGGCGCCGCCGACGACCGAGGCGCCGGCCACGACCCACCCGCCGACGACGGCGGCGCCGGCCGAGACGACCGAGCCGCCGGCCACGACCGCGCCGGCGACGTCGACGACCAAGCGGACGACCACGACGATCGCGGGCACCACGACCACCCCCGACCAGATCTCGACGTTGCCTCCGCCGCCCGCGGGCCAGGCGCCGGCGCCGACCGAGACGACGGCGCCGCCCTCGCTCGGCATCGGCGCCGCCCGGGTGAGCCCGTGGTTCCCGGCGGCCAGCATCATCGGCTTCGCCCTGGCGTTGGGCCTGGTGGTCGTGCAGCTCATCCTCACCCGGCCGGGGCGCAGGGGAGGACGTACGCTCTAGCGGTGCCTGTCGAGTACCGCCCGGTCACCGAAGAGGAGTGGCCCGATTTCCTCGACGCCGACCGGCTCTCGTTCTCGATCCGGCCGGGCGACGACGAGTACGCCGCCGAGCGGCGGGCGTGGCCGATCGAGCGCAGCGTGGCCGCCTTCGAGGACGGCCGCATCGTCGGCACCGCCGGCGCCTATCCCTTCGAGCTGACCTTGCCCGGGTGCGTTTCCGTGCCGGCCGCGGGCGTGACCTGGGTCGGCGTGCTGGCCACCCACCGGCGGCGGGGCGTGCTCACCGGGATGATGCGCTACCAGCTCGACGACGTGCGGGCCCGGGGCGAGTCGGTGGCGGTGTTGCTGGCGTCGGAGTCGATCATCTACGGGCGCTTCGGCTACGGGTTGGCCACGACCCAGGTCGACCTCGAGTTGCCCCGTGAGCACGGCGGCATGGCCAAGGCGGTCGACCCGCCGGGGCGGTTGCGGTTGGTCGACGACGCCACCGCCGAGAAGGTGTTGCCCGACGTCCACGAGCGGGTGCGCCGCCAGCAGCCGGGCGATCTCTCTCGCACCGAGGCGTGGTGGGCGGCGTTCTTCCGCTCGACCCGCAAGGGCGGTTCGTTCGGGCCCCGGCTCACCGTCTTGTACGAGGGCATCGACGGCGAGGTCGAGGGCTACGCCTACTACCGGGTGCGGGCCGACTTCGCCACGCCGTTGTCCTCCGACTGGACCGTGCTGGTGCAGGGCATGGGTGCGTTGACGTTCGATGCCTACGTCGCGCTGTGGTCGTACCTGCGCGACGTCGACCTCACCAGCCGGGTCGTGCTGCCGTTCCGCCCGCCCGACGAAGCCTTCCGCTTCCTGCTCGCCGACCCCCGCCGCCTCGCCGTCACCCGCTCGACCGACTACCTGTGGTGCCGCATCGTCGACGTCGGTGCCGCGTTGTCGCAACGCCGCTACGAGGTCGCCGACTCGCTCGTGCTCCACGTCCGCGACCCGTTCTGCCCGTGGAACGACGGCCGCTGGCGGGTCGAGGGCGGCCCTGACCGGGCGTCGTGTTCCCGTACCGACGACCTCGCCGATATCACCCTCGACGCCGGCGAACTCGGGTCGATCTTCCTCGGCGGCACCCGCCTCTCCACCTTGGCCGCGGCCCAACGGGTGGAAGAGCACACGCCGGGCGCCATGGTCCGCGCCGACCGCTTCTTCGCCACCGCCCGCCAGCCTTGGTGCCAAACGTTCTTTTGACCCGAAGTCGCCTTTCGTCCGTATAAGTAGCAGGGGCGTACGTCCACGCTCCCGGGACGAGGAGATGCTCTGTGGGACTGCGCAAGCTGGGGATAGTCGTCGCGCTGTCACTGGTCGCGTTGGGACTGACTGCGCCCGGCGCGCAAGCACAGCTCGAGCCCGAGGTCTATGCCCCCGTGGCCGTTTGCCTGTTCTTCGGGCAGATCGTGTTCTCCGACGGGATCGTGATATCGACCACGGTCGAACCGCCCGAGGACGAGCAGGGCACGTACGCCTACGTCAATTCGTCCGTGGTGTGCGCGGGCGTTGTCACGGGAACCTGCCCCATGTTCTCGTCGGGCAACTCTCAGCCGGACGGCACCTTCAGCGGAACGTTCACCATCGGGTCGTGTTCTCTGACGGGCCAGAGTTGCACCGGGCAGATCGGTGGTCCCGGAGGAACTCCTAATCCCGACGGACCATTCTCGATGGTTCTCGGCACCATCGTTGTCGCTTCCGTCGACGAGTTGGCCTGTAGCTCGTTCGGAGCGCTCCCTGGCCTCAGTGACGGCGACGGTTTGATCGCCGGGGTGGCCGCTCCAAATCCGAGCGACACTCCGACGTGCGAGGACGCCGCGACCCCGCCGCCGGCGATCGTGCTCTGCAGCGTGCTCGTGGCCGGGGTCGGCGTCTTTCTCCAAGAGGTGCCGCCGGACGCGCCGTGAGCCGACGGCCCTCTTAGTCGAGGCCGAGCACCGTTATCAGCGCTTCGTCGATGGTCCACATCTCCTCGGTTGTGAGGTGACCTGCCCGCCGCCCCAAGCGGTTGGCGTCGATCGACCTCATGTGCTCGACCAGCACCGTCGTCTTCACCGTGCCCACCTTCACCTCGGGCCGGATGGACGCAGGCTGGGCGCTCCGTGACGTGGGCGCCACGATGACCACCCATCGCGGCAGGAGCTCGTCGGCCTGCAGGACGACGGCGAAGCGGTCGCCGCGTTGCTCGTGGCCCGCGCCCTTGGTCGGCCTGTACCGGTAGACGTCACCACGGTTCACTCATGGACTCCATGAAGTCCAAGACAACACGCATCTCGCGCCTGTCGTCCTCGTCAGCATCCAGGGCCGCGATCTCCGCAGCGAGCGCATCCCGGGTCCGCAAGCGAGTGGCCGAGGCGATGAGAGAGGACCGTATCGCCTCGGAACGAGAGAGTCCAGAGTTCTCGAGCATTCGCAACGCCCGCTCCGCATCGTCGTCCAGCCGGACGGAGATCGCCATAGCCATGACCGTATGGTAACACGATCTGTCATACGGGCAAGGGTCAGTCGAAGACGACGACCGAACGGGCGACCTCGCCGGTCTTCATGGCGGCGAAGCCGTCGTTGATCTTCTCGAGAGGGATGCGGGCGGAGACGAGCTCGTCGAGCTTGAGCCGGCCCTGCATGTAGAGGTCGACGTAGCGGGGCATGTCGACGCGGAAACGGTTCGAGCCCATGGTCGAGCCTTGGATCTTCTTCTCGGCGAGGAAAGCGAAGCCGGGGAGCTCGACCGACTGGCCGAGGGGGATCATGCCGATGACGGTGGCGGTGCCGCCCCGGCGCAACATCCCGAAGGCCTGCTCGGCCGCGATCTTCAAGCCGATGGCCTCGAACGAGTAGTGGACGCCGCCGCCGGTCATCTCCATGACCCGGGCGACGGGGTCGCCGTCGGAGGCGTTGACCAGGTCGGTGGCGCCGAAGGTCCGGGCCAGTTCCAACTTCGAGTCGAGCATGTCGATGGCGATGATGCGGGCGGCGCCGGCCAGCAACGCACCCTGCACCGCATTCAACCCGATGCCGCCGCAGCCGATGACGGCGACGGTCGAACCCGGCTCGACCTTGGCCGTGTTCATGACCGCGCCCAGGCCGGTGGTGGCACCGCAGCCCAGCAGGCAAGCCCGGTCGAGCGGCATCGAAGGGTCGATCTTCACGACGGCGTGCTCGTGGACGAGCATCTCCTCGGCGAACGACGACAGGTTCAGGAACTGGTTCATCACCGAACCGTCGGGCCGGGACAGCCGGGCCGCCTCGCCAGGCCCGCGCCGGGTCTCGGGGTTCTGGCACAGCGACATGTGCCCGGTCAGGCAGTCCTCGCAATGGCCGCAGAAGACCGACAAGCACGTGATGACGTGGTCGCCCGGCTTCACGTAGGTGACCTGGTCGCCCACGGCCTCGACCACGCCGGCCGACTCGTGCCCGATCACCACCGGCACCTGGGCCGGGTACTTGGCCTCGAGGAAGTGGAGGTCGCTGTGGCACAACCCGGCCGCGGCCGTGCGGATCAGCACCTCACGGGGGCCAGGCTTGTCGATGGCCACCTCTTCGATCGAGAGGTCACCAGGGCACGTGTTCAACACCGCGGCTCGCATGGCCAGGCATCCTACGATCACTCGCTATGGCGAAGCCCCCCGTCCTCACCCCGCAAGCCGAGGACTTTCCCCGCTGGTACCAGGACGTCGTGGCCAAGGCCGAGCTGGCCGACAACGGACCGGTCCGGGGCACGATGGTCATCCGGCCCTACGGCTTCTCGCTCTGGGAGCGGATGCAGCAGGAACTCGACCGCCGCATCAAGGACGCCGGGGCCGAGGGCGCCTACTTCCCGCTGCTGATCCCCGAGAGCTACCTCCACAAGGAGGCCGAGCACGTCGAGGGCTTCAGCCCCGAGCTGGCCGTCGTCACCCACGGCGGCGGCAAGGAGCTGGAGGAGCCGGCCGTCATCCGCCCCACCAGCGAGACCATCATCAACACCTACTTCTCCAAGTGGGTCCAGTCCTACCGCGACCTGCCCCTGCTGTTGAACCAGTGGTGCAACGTCGTGCGGTGGGAGCTCCGCCCCCGCATCTTCCTGCGCACCACCGAGTTCCTCTGGCAGGAGGGCCACACCTGCCACGCGACGCAGCAAGACGCGCAGGCGTACGCCCTCCGCATCCTCACCGACGTCTACGCCGACTTCATGGAGTCGGTGCTCGCCATCCCCGTCCGCAAGGGCCGCAAGACCGAGCGCGAGCGCTTCGCCGGCGCCGACACGTCGTGGACGACCGAGGGCATGATGCGCGACGGCAAGGCCCTGCAGATGTCGACGTCCCACGAGCTCGGCCAGAATTTCGCCAAGGTCTTCGACACCCAGTTCACCACCGAGACCGGCGAGCGGGAACACGTCTGGCAGACGTCGTGGGGCTCGTCGACCCGCCTCATGGGCGCGCTGATCATGGGCCACGGCGACGACGTCGGGCTCCGGGTGCCGCCCGAGCTGGCGCCCACCCAAGCGGTCGTGCTCCTCGTCAGGGGGGAGGACGGGGCGGGGGAGAAGGCGGCCGCGCTGGCCCACGCGCTGACGGCGTCGGGCGTGCGGGCCAAGCTCGACGACCGCCTCGATACCTCGTTCGGGCGGCGGGCCACCGAGTGGGAGTTGCGCGGCATCCCCGTTCGGATCGAGGTCGGCCCACGCGACCTGGCCGATGGCAACGTCACCATCGTGCGCCGCGACACCAGCGAGAAGACGACCGTCAACGTCGACGCCGCCGCCGCCCAGGTCGCGCCCCTCCTCGACACCATCCAGCGTGCGATGTTCGCCGAAGCCAAGTCGTTGCAAGACGCCCGCACCACCAACGTCGACACGATCGAAGCGGCCATCGACGCGGCCCAGACAGGCTTCGCGGTGTTGCCCTACGCCACCATCGGCGAAGCCGGCGAAGACGCACTCAACGCCAAGGGCGTCAGCGTGCGCTGCCTGCAATCACACGACGGCGGGCTGCCCCTCGACGCCGATGCACCGGGCACCATCGCCTACGTGGCCCGCGCCTACTGATGCGTTTCACCAACCTCCTCCTCCGCACCCTGCGGGACCCGCCGGGCGACGCCGAGGCCGTCAGCCACCAACTCCTCGTGCGGGCGGGCTACATCAGGAGGCACGCCAGCGGCATCTACACCTACCTGCCCCTCGGGTGGAAGCTGCTGCAGAAGGTGCAGGCCGTCGTCAGACAGGAGATGGAGGCCGCGGGAGCGCAGGAGATGCTGATGCCGATCCTGCAGAGCGTCGACCTGTGGGAGTCGACCGGCCGGCTGGCCACCATGGACGACGTCCTCTTCCGCCTGCAGGGCAAGGGCGGCGACTTCGTCCTCGGCCCGACCCACGAGGAGGTCGTCACGGCCACCGTGGCCGCCGAGGTCGACAGCTACCGCGACCTCCCGCTCAACGTGTTCCAGATCCAGTTCAAGTATCGGGACGAAGCCCGCCCCCGCTTCGGCCTGCTGCGGGGCCGCGAGTTCATCATGAAGGACGCCTACTCCTTCGACGCCGACCCGGCCGGTATGCAGGCCGCGTACCGCCGCATGTACGACGCCTACTGCCGCATCTTCGACCGGGCCGGACTCACCTACACGCCGGTCGAGGCGGCGTCGGGCGCCATCGGTGGTGAGGTCAACCACGAGTTCATGGTGCCGTCGGCCATCGGCGAGGACTTCTTCGTCCGCTGCCCGGCCGGCGACTACGCCGCCAACACCGAGGCCGCCGTCGCCGGCGATCGTTGGTACGACTCGGCCACGGCGCCCGAAGACCTCGTCGAGCATCACACCCCCGACCGCCCCGGCATCGACCTCGTCGTCGAGCACTTCGCGGCCGAGGGGCGTGACCTCACCGCCGCCGGCATGTTGAAGTGAATCGCCCTCGTCGACGACCAAGGCCGGCCGACGATCGTGCTCGTGCCCGGCGATCGGGAGGTCCGCGTCCCCGACGGAATGCGCCCGTTCGACGACGCCGACTTCGCCGACCACCCGCACCTCCACAAGGGCTACATCGGGCCGATGGGCCTGCAGTCGCTCGGCGTCAGGGTGCTGGCCGACAAGACGGTGAAGGCGCCGCGCACGTGGGTCACCGGCGCCAACAAGCACGACCACCACGTCACCGGCGCCACCCTCGGACGGGACTTCGAGGTCGACGCCTTCGCCAACCTCGCCACCGTCACCGCCGGCGACCCGTGCCCGCGCTGCGGCCAGCCCCTCGAGCTCGTCCGCAGCGTCGAGGCCGGCCACACGTTCCAGCTCGGCCTCACGTACTCGCTCAAGATTCCGGGCGCGACCTTCCTCGACGAGCACGGCAAGGAACAGCCGTTCTGGATGGGCTGCTACGGCATCGGCATCAGCCGCCTGCCGGCGGTGGTGGCCGAGGAGCACCACGACGACGCCGGCTTGGTCTGGCCCGAGGAGATCGCGCCCTACCAGGTCCACCTCCTGAGCCTCGGCGCCAACCGCAACCCCGACGTCGTGGCCGCCGCCGACAAGCTCTACGAAGAGCTGCGAGCCCAGGGCGTCGACGTCCTCTACGACGACCGCCCCGACGTCTCGCCGGGCGTGAAGTTCGCCGACGCCGACCTCCTCGGGATGCCCACCCAGATCGTGGTCGGGGCCAAGGGCCTGGCCAAGGGCGTCGTCGAACGCAAGGACCGCCGCACCGGCGCCCGCACCGACCTCGCTTTCGGCCAAATCCACAGGGCTCTGCACGCGCCCGTGGCCGAAAGCGGGTAGAACCGGCCGGCTATGGATCTCTTCGAAGCCATCCGCACGACCCGGGCCATGCGAAGGCTCGACCCGGACAAGCCGGTCAGCGACGACGACCTCTGGACGATCATCGAGGCCGCCACCAAGGCGCCGTCGGGCGGCAACGGCCAGCCGATGCGCTGGATCGTGGTCAAGGACGCCGAGAAGCGCCGCCGCCTGGGCGAGATCTACAAGGAGTGCTGGGCCCCGGTGGCCAAGATGTACCACGACCGCACGCCGGCCGACGACACCACCACGACCCGGGTCCTCCGCTCCGCCGACCACCTCGGCGACCACATGGGCGAGGCCCCGGTGATCCTGGTCCCGGCGGCCAAGAACGGCGACCCGGCCTCGATCTACCCCGGCGTCCAGAACCTCTTCCTGGCCGCCCGGGCCCTCGGCCTCGGGACCACCCTCACCACCGTCCACCAGTTCAAAGAACAGGAGGTCAGGGACATCCTGGCCATCCCCGAGGACGTCAAGACCTACGCCCTCATCCCCGTCGGCTACCCCCTCGGCAACTGGGGCGAGGCCGTCCGCCGACCCGTCGAGGAGGTCACCTACTGGGATGACTGGCGGGTTACGAAGGCCCGCTGACCGCTATACTCGCTGCGCTGTTCCGTTCGATATCGGGTGGTGGCAAGCGTGGGCGGAAGCCCACGCTTTTGTTTGGTCAAAGAGCGAGGAAGTGAGGAGGCGAGATGAGCACCGTGGCTGAACGTGTCCGCGCGCTGATCGAGCCCCTCGTGGCCTCGGCCGGCCTCGAGTTGGTCGACGTCGAGCACGGCCCCGGCCTCCTCCGCATCTACATCGACCGCGAGGGCGGCATCGACCTCGACACCATCACCCGCCAGAGCGAGGTCATCTCCGACCTGCTCGACGCCACCGACCCAGACCCCATCCCCGGCCGCTACACCCTCGAGGTGTCGAGCCCCGGCCTCGAGCGCCCGCTGCGGCGCCCGGCCGAGTTCCAGCGGTTCGTGGGCACGCAGATCACCGGCAAGACCACCCCGTCGGCCGAGGGCGACCGGCGCTTTGCCGGCGAGCTCACCGAGGCCGACGACGACGGCATCGTGGTCAGCGGTCGCCGCCTCGCCTACGCCGAGATCGACAAGGCCCGCACGGTCTTCGAGTGGGGCCCCACACCCAAGCCAGGCCAGCCCAAGCCCAGGAAAGCGACGACGTCATGAGTGCCAACAACGCCGACATGCTCGATGCGATGAAGCAGATCGCCGAGCTCCGGGGCATCCCGGTCCAGACGCTGTTCGAGGCCCTCGCCAACGCCCTCGAGACGGCCTACAAGCGTATGCCCGGAGCCCAGGAGAACTCTTGGGTCGACATCGACCCCGACACCGGCGAGTACCACATCTGGGCCCAGGAGCTCGACGAGGACGGCGAGCCCGTGGGCGAGGAGTTCGAGGTCGAGAAGGACGACAAGGCCTTCGGCCGCATCGCCGCCCAGGCGGCCAAGCAGGTGATGTCGCAGCGCGTCCGTGAGGCCGAGCGCGACCAGAAGTACGAGGAGTACGCCGGCCGCGAGGGCGACATCGTCACCGGCATCATCCAACAGTCGGACAACCGCTACACCCTGCTCGACCTGGGCAAGGTCGAGGCCCTCCTGCCCCAAGCCGAGCAGGTGCCGTACGAGCGTTACGAGCACGGCGCCCGGCTGAAGGCCTACATCGTCGAGGTCCGCAAGACGACCAAGGGCCCCCAGATCGTGGTGTCCCGCACCCACCCCGGCCTCATCAAGCGGCTGTTCGAGCTCGAGGTGCCGGAGATTTCTTCCGGCGTGGTCGAGATCAAGGCCGCCGCCCGCGAGCCCGGGCACCGCACCAAGATCGCGGTCTGGTCGAACGACCCCAACGTCGACCCCGTGGGCGCCTGCGTCGGCGCCCGCGGTGCCCGCGTCCGCATGGTCACCAACGAGCTGCGGGGGGAGAAGGTCGACATAGTCCCGTTCTCGGAGGATTCTCCCGAGTTCGTGATGCGGGCCCTCCAGCCGGCCAAGGTCAAGGAGGTGCGCCTCGACGAGGAGACCGGGACCGCGACCGTGATCGTGCCCGACTACCAACTCTCGCTGGCCATCGGCAAGGAGGGCCAGAACGCCCGCCTGGCCGCCCGGCTGACGGGGTGGCGGGTCGACATCAAGTCCGAGACCCAGCTCGTGGAGGAAGAGGAGTACGCCAACCAGGACTGGGCCGAGGGCGAGTGGGTCACCGACGAGGCCACCGGCGAGCTGGTGTGGAAGCCGGCCGAGGGTGGCGAGGCCATCACCGCCGAGGACTACGCCCACGCCGGCGACGCCCCGCCGCCCGCCGAGGCCGTTGTGGCTGCACCGGCCGAGGCTGCTCCTGAGGCCGAGGCTGAAGCGCCGGCCGAGCCCGAGGCTGAGGCGCCGGCCGAGGCCGAGGCCGAGACCACCGAGACCCCGTCGGAGGCCGAGGCATAAGCGCCCCCACCCGCACGTGTATCGGTTGCCGCCGGGTGGCGGAAGCTGGTGAACTGGTGCGTATCGTCCGCTCGGACGACGGCTCGCTGGCCGTCGGGCGGACGCTCCCGGGACGGGGAGCGTGGCTGTGCGCCGCCTCGCCGTCCTGCCTCGATCTGGCCGCGCGCCGAAGGGCGTTCGGGCGGGCATTCCGGGCTCCGATCAGCGACGGAGCCCCCGATTCACTTCGTGTG
Source organism: Actinomycetota bacterium (assembly GCA_034668185.1). Taxonomy (GTDB): domain Bacteria; phylum Actinomycetota; class Acidimicrobiia; order Acidimicrobiales; family CADCTF01; genus DATLED01. The sequence continues at coordinate 3,209 of JAXDPV010000170.1, read as the reverse complement.
TTCCTCCAGGAACGTGCGAGGATAGGTAGCTGCGATATGTGACGGTCGCACTCGGAGAGGAAACCTCACCCCCTTGCCGCAAAAGAAGATCCGCGTTTACGAGCTGGCTCGTGAGCTCGGCCTGACGAACAAAGAAGCCCTCGACCTCAGCCTGGCCCTCGGGATCGGGGTCAAGAGCCATTCCTCCTCGATCGAGGACGCCCAAGCCGACCGCGTCCGCCGCAAGGCCGACGCCGAGGGCCTCCGCCGCGATGTCTCGCCGGAAGAGCCCGAGAGCCCGAAGAAGGCGGCCGCGGCCAAGAAGAAGGCGGCGGCCAGCGCTTCGGACGCCGAGGCGCCCACCCCCGTCGAGGTGCCGGCCACCGAGCCCGCCCGCCCGGCGCCGGCCGATGCCCCCGAGCCGCTGGCGGCCACCGCCGACGCCCGCTCGCTGCCCACCGACGCACCCCCGCCCCGTGACGACCTCGACGGCGGCGACGTCCCCGCCCCCCGCCCGGCGGCGTCGGCCGCTCCGACCCCCGGCCGCATCTCCAGCCGGCCTTCGTCGACCCAGCCCCGCGTCATCCCCTCCGACCCCGTGCGCTCGTCGCCGGGTGGCATCAGCAGCCGGCCCACCAGCCCGGGCACGGGCGTCCCCGCCCGCGGCACCACCGCCGGCACCGGCGTTCCCGCTCGCGGCACCACGCCCGGCACCGGTTCGCCCAGCACCGGCTCGCCTGGCCTCGGCTCTCCTGGCACCGGCGCGCCCGGCCCGACTGGCGTTGGCGCGCCCGCCCCGACGGGCACCGGCGCTCCCGGTTCGGCTGGCACCGGCGCTCCCGGCTCGACCGGCACCGGTGGGCCCGGCACGACCGCGCCCGGCGACGCCATCCCCGGCGGGTCCGGCACCGGCGAGGCCGGCGAAGAGCGGCCCGCGGCCGCGGCTTCGGCCGGCGCCACGACGGCGCCGAGGCCCACGCCCGGCACGCCGCCGCCGCCCAACCGCAGGCCCCCCATGAGCACGACCGGCAAGCCGATCCCGCCGCCCCCCGGCACCCCGCCTGTCTCGCGCAGCGGCAAGCCGATCCCGCCCCCGCCCGGCATGGGCGGTCGCGCGATGCCCCCCGGCGGCGTGGGCCGGCCCGGCGGCGGTCCTGGTGGCCCCGGCGGTCCCAGGCCTGGCGGCGGCGGCTACGGCGCGCCCCGTACCGGCGGCGCGCCCAGCGGTCCGAGGTTCGGCGGCGGTGGCGGCGCCGGCCCGGGCGTCGGCGGCGGTGCCGGTCGCCCCGGTGGCGGTGGCCCCGGCGGTGGCGGTTACGGCGGCGCGCGCCCCGGCGGCGGTGGCGGCCCCGGTGGTGGCGGTCCCGGCGGCGGTGGCCGTCCTGGCGGCGGGCGCTTCGGCGGCCAACGCCGGCGCTCGCGCAGGAGAAGGCGCAACTACGAAGAGCTCGAGGCACAGGAGCTCACCCGCTACACCCCGAGCAACGCGCCGGTCCCCGAGGGCGAGGTCATCATCGAGCGGGGCAGCACAGCCCAGGAGATCGCGCCCAAGTTCAACCGGAGCCCGGCCGACATCATCCGCTACCTCCTCCAGCAGGGCGAGATGGTCACCGCGACCATGTCGCTCACCGACGACCAGATCGAGCTGTTCGCCCTCGAGCTCGGCGCCACCGTGCGCCTGGTCGACCGGGGCGAGGAGAAGGAAGCCGAGCTCATCGCCAAGTTCTTCGCCGAGGACGACGAAGAGGACGACGAGTCGATGCTGCGGCCGCGGGCCCCGGTCATCACCGTCATGGGCCACGTCGACCACGGCAAGACGCTGCTCCTCGACCGCATCCGCAACGCCAACGTGGTGGCCGGCGAGGCCGGCGGCATCACCCAGCACATCGGTGCCTATCAGGCCGTGCACGAAGGCCGCGAGATCACCTTCATCGACACCCCGGGCCACGAGGCCTTCACCGCCATGCGGGCCCGCGGCGCCGACGCCACCGACATCGTCATCTTGATGGTGGCGGCCGACGACGGCGTCATGCCCACGACCATCGAGGCCATCAACCACGCCAAGGCGGCCGAGGTCCCGATCATCGTGGCCATCAACAAGATCGACCGCGAGAACGCCGACGTGAACCGCACCAAGCAGCAGTTGAGCGAGCAGGGCCTCGTCCCCGAGGACTGGGGCGGCGACACGATCATGGTCGAGGTCTCGGCCCTGCAGAACCTCGGCATCGACGACCTGCTCGAGCAGGTGCTGCTCGTGGCCGACCTCGAAGAGCTCACGGCCAACCCCGAGGGCCGGGCGCGGGGCATCGTCCTCGAAGCCAACCTCAACGTCGGCCAGGGCCCGGTCGCGACCGTCCTCGTCGAGCAGGGCACGCTTCGGGTCGGCGACCTGATCGTGGCCGGCGCGGCGTGGGGCAAGGTGCGGGCGCTCATCGACGACAAGGGCGACCGGGTCAAGGAAGCGCTGCCGTCGACGCCGGTGCAGGTGCTCGGTCTTTCCGACGTGCCCCAGGCCGGCGACGAGCTGCGGGCCACGGTCGACGACAAGACAGCCCGCACGGTCGCCGAGGCCAGGGCCCAGCGCCGCCGCTTCGCCAACCAGGCGGGCACGGCGTCGGCCACGGGCACGGGCGCCAAGCTCGAAGACATCTTCGAGCAGATCCAGCGGGGCGAGACGGCCACGCTGAACCTCATCCTCAAGGCCGACGTCCACGGCTCGCTCGAAGCCGTCACCCAGTCGGTGCAGAAGCTCGAACGCGACGAGGTCAAGGTCGGCTTCGTCCACCGGGCCGTCGGCGGCATCAGCGAGAGCGACATCACGCTGGCGGCCACGTCGGGCGCCACCATCATCGGCTTCAACGTCCGCCCCGACCGCAAGGCCCGCGAGCTGGCCGAGGTCCAGGACGTCGAGATCCGCACCTACGAGATCATCTACAAGCTGCTCGAGGATCTCGAAGCCGCCATGGTCGGGATGCTCAAGCCGGAGTACGAGGAAGTCGTCACCGGCGACGCCGAGGTGCGGGAGATCTTCTCGACGCCCCGGGGCAAGGTCGCGGGTTGCTACGTCACCAACGGCACCATCACCCGCAACTCCAAGGTGCGTTACCTCCGCGAGGGCACGATCATCTGGAAGGGTGCGCTGCCGTCGCTGCGCCGGTTCAAGGACGACGTGCGGGAAGTGGCCGCCGGGTTCGAGTGCGGCATCATGCTCTCCGACTTCCAGGACCTCC